>JAFOIS010000036.1 GCA_017420605.1 Lachnospiraceae bacterium
CCTCGAGACCGGCTTTGGCGGAGACGTGACCGTCTGCGGCATATCGCTTGCAGGAGATCGTGAAGACATCTCGGAACAGACGAAAGCCCGGCGCGGAAACCGCGTCAGAACAGACCGTATCCGTGCGGTACGCGAGAAGATCGGCTATGTTTTCCAGGACTCCGACAGCCAGCTCTTCATGACCACCGTGCAGGAGGACGTGGCCTTCGGACCGCGGAATATGGGCCTTCCGGAGGAAGAGGTGAAAAGGCGGACGGGGGATGCGCTTGCGGCCGTCGGCATCGGTCACCTGGCCGCATCCTCGGTATTCAAACTTTCCGGCGGTGAGAAAAAGCTGGCCTCCATCGCGACGATCCTGGCCATGTCTCCGGAGATCCTTCTTATGGATGAACCGTCCGCGTCCCTCGATCCCCGGAACCGGAGAAACCTGATCCATGTGCTTTGCGGCCTGCCGTATACGAAACTCATCGCGTGCCACGATCTCGATTTCGTCCTGGATACCTGCAGCCGCTGTATCCTTCTTGTGGACGGCGGTATCGCCGCCGACGGGCCGGCGGAAGAGATCCTATCCAACAAAGAACTTCTTGAGCGCTGCGGTCTTGAACTGCCGCTTTCAAGAAGCCGCTTATGAAAAGTTGTTGACATCTGCCGGCATGCGATACAGACACATCCGTGCGGAACGATCATACTGCCGCACAGGGCCGGGCGCAGGAGCGTCCGGCTATTCTTGACGCAGAAAGGCAACACAGGTAAAATAGATATATTCTTATAAGAAAGAAGGAATTGTCCTATGAAACGTGCAAGCGGCATCCTGATGCCCGTCTCCTCCCTGCCGTCCCCCTACGGGATCGGAACGCTGGGAAAAGCAGCTTACAAATTCGTCGATTTTCTTGCGGAAGCGGGGCAGTCCTACTGGCAGATCCTGCCGGTCGGTCCCACAAGCTACGGCGATTCTCCCTATCAGAGTCCTTCGACGTTCGCCGGGAATCCCTACTTTATAGATCTGGATCTGCTCATTGAAGATGGTCTCCTTACCGGAAAAGAGGTAAAGAGCCGCTTTTTCGGCGACGATCCCGAACGTGTAGATTACGGCGCCCTTTATGAAAGCCGTTATCCGCTGCTCGCCCTGGCGACGGAGCGCGGATATGAGCGCGACCGGGAAAAAGTCGAAGCCTTCGTGCAGGAAAACAGATCCTGGCTTCCGGACTACGCGCTCTACATGGCGCTGAAGCGCCATTTCGGCATGGCCGACTGGCTCAGCTGGCCGGATGAAGACGTGCGCCTGCGCAGGGAAGAAGCGCTTGCGCGTTATCGCGAAATGCTTTCCGACGACGTACGTTTCTTTACCTATATTCAGTATCTGTTCTTCAGACAGTGGGATGCGCTGCGCAAGTACACGCACAGCAAAAACATAAAGATCATCGGCGATCTGCCGATCTATGTGGCGCTCGATTCCGTCGACGTCTGGTCTTCACCGGAAAACTTCCAGCTGGATGAAAAGAACGTGCCGCGCTGCGTCGCGGGCGTCCCGCCCGATTATTTCAGCGAGGACGGGCAGCTGTGGGGCAACCCCCTTTATGATTATGAAGCCATGGAGAAGGACGGCTTCGGCTGGTGGATCCGCCGGATCGACGGCGCCGGGAAACTCTATGACGTGATCCGGATCGACCATTTCCGCGGATTCGACAGCTACTGGTCCGTACCCTACGGCGCAAAGACCGCCAGAGAAGGAAAATGGGTCAAAGGCCCGGGGATCCGTCTGGTCGGCGTTCTTCGGGACTGGTTCCGGAACATCGAATTCATTGCGGAGGATCTCGGCGAACCGTCCCCGTCCGTTGCGCAGCTGCTTGCGGAGTCCGGCTTCCCGGGTATGAAGGTCCTCGAATTTGCCTTCTCGCCGGGTGAAGACAGCGCGTTCCTCCCGCACAATCATATCTGGAACTGCGTCTGCTATACCGGTACGCACGATAACCTGCCGGTGGAAGGGTGGCATACGGAGGCAGCGGCGGAAGAACGCAAAAAAGCGGAGGCCTACCTCGGTCTGAATGAAAAAGAAGGCTATGTCCACGGCTTCCTGCGCGCCGGCCTGGGCTCCGTCGCGAATCTCTTCGTATTCCAGATGCAGGACTGCCTTATGCTTCCTGCGTCCTCCCGCATGAACACACCGGGCATCCCGGCCGGCAACTGGCAGTGGAGGATGAAACCCGGCGCCGCGACGGCGTCTCTCGCGAAGAAGCTGCGCCGCCTTACGGCCCTCTACGGACGCTGCGCCATGCCGGCTCCGGCTCCGAAAAAAGAGAAAAAGCAAGTACAGTAAGAAGGAAGATCTTCATGAGCAACAGCAGCGAACATCCCGGCGAACATACGCATGTGGACGAGCATGGCAACGTGTATACTCACACCCACGTCGACGCGGAAGGGCACGTCCATACACATACCCATGATCCGGCACACATCAAAAGGATCATCAACCGTCTCTCCCGGTCGATCGGGCATCTCGAGGCGGTCAAGCGGATGGTCGAGCGCGGCGAAGACTGCCCGGACGTCCTGATCCAGCTTTCCGCCGTGCGCTCTGAGCTCGGCGGCACCGGACGTATGCTCCTCAAGGAACACATGGAGCACTGTATCGTCGAAGCGGTGCAGGAGCATGACGAAGAAGCGATCAGCCGCATGAACCGGGCCATCGATCAGTTTATGAAATAAAGGGACGGAGATAAGGAAATGAAGACCAAAAGGCTGCGGGATCTTTTCCCGGACAGCAGTGAGGATACGGAGATCAGAGACCTGCGTATCAACAGCCGCGACGTCAGGCCGGGCGACCTTTTTATCTGCACAAAGGGAGCGACGGCGGACCGTCACGACTTCGCAAAGGACGCCGTATCCCGCGGCGCCGCGGCGGTCGTGGCAAGCAGGCCCGTTGACGTTCCCGTGCCCGTCGTTTACGTGGAGAATACGAATGCCGCCATGCCGCATATCGCGGCGGCGCTCTATGATCACCCGGAACGCGAAATGCACGTCACCGCGATCACCGGGACGAACGGCAAAACGACGGTCGCGACGATCCTCTCGGAAATGCTGGGGCAGGAGAAGTGCGGCTATATCGGCACGAACGGCATCTGCTGCGCCGCCTTCGACGATCCGATCCGCAATTCCTGTCCGGACGCGGACCGTATGTATCCGTATCTTCGGCGTCTTCGCGACGCGGGGTGCGACAGTGCCGTCCTCGAGGCGACCAGCGAGGCGCTGCATTTCGGAAGACTCGACACCTTCCGCTTCGATACGGTGATCTTTACGAATATCACCCAGGACCATCTCAATACGCACAAGACCGTTGAAAATTATGTAAACGCAAAACTGCTCCTCCTCAGCCTTATCAAAGACGATGCCGTCGTGATCCTCAACCGGGACGACCGGTACTACGGGCGGGAAAGGGCGGCTGCCGGAGCGCACCGCGTCGTGACCTACGGAAAAGATCCGGAGGCCGATCTGTGTATTCAGGCGATCGAAGGGGTGGAGGGCGGAACGAAGATCACGCTGGGCGGCCGGACCTTTCTAAGCCCCATGATCGGAGACTTCAACGCCTATAACCTCGCCGCCGCGTTCTGCGCCATGATGGTCCGCGGCATACCGCTTGACGAATGCATCCGCCGCACCGACCGGATCCGCCCGGTCGCCGGCCGCATGGAAGCCCTCGATTTCGGGCAGAAGTACCAGGTCATTCTCGACTATGCGCATACACCGGACGCCTTCCGGAAAATCCTTCCGTATCTTGCGGAACACAAAAAGGGCAGGCTCATCACCATCACCGGATCCGCCGGCGGACGGGAAAAGGAAAAGCGTCCGGAGATGGGTCGGCTCGTCCTCGATTACTCCGATCTGGTGATCTTTACGATGGACGATCCGCGGACAGAGGACGTTAATGAGATCATCGACGATCTCCTGTCCGGAAGCGAAAAGAGAAATTACCTAAGGATCCCGGACCGGAAAGAGGCCATATGGAAGGCACTTTCCATGGCGGAGCCGGACGACACCGTCCTGGTGGCGGGAAAGGGCCGCGACAATTACATGGCTCTCGGGACAGAATACCTGCCATACTGCGATTACGATACCATCAAAGAGTTCTACTCATAAAGCAAACGGCCGCGCGAAGTCGCGGCCGTAACTGACACGGGGAGGGGAGTGTATGCTCTGGCAGCTCTTTTATACCTTTGCGAAGATCGGCGCCATGACGTTCGGCGGCGGGATGGCGATGCTGCCGATCCTGCAGCGCGAGGTCGTGACGAACCGCGGCTGGGCCACGGATGAAGAACTGACCGATTATTACGCGATCGGGCAGTGCACGCCCGGCATCATAGCGGTCAACTGCGCGACCTTCATCGGGCAGAAAAAAGCGGGCACAGCCGGCGCCATCATGGCCACGCTCGGCGTCGTATTTCCCTCTGTCGTCATCATATCCGTTCTGACAGGCGTGATCACGGCCTATGCGGAGATCGCCTGGGTCCGTAACGCGTTCGC
>JAFOIS010000037.1 GCA_017420605.1 Lachnospiraceae bacterium
CCGGACAGGAAGACGCACCCGTCCTTCGACGTCAGCGCATGGAATTTATTCTGCGAGGGCGAAAACGCGATCCCGGTCTCTTCGGAAAGGATCCCGCACACGCGGCTGTCGAAGCCCGCAGGACAGTTGAGCCCCGTGCCGACCGCGGTGCCGCCGATCGCGAGGGTGTGCGTATGGCCTGCGGCTTCGCGGATCATTTCCTCCGCCGCATCCAGCATGCCCCGCCAGCCGGAGATCTCCTGCCCGAAGGTAAGGGGCACCGCGTCCATAAGGTGCGTCCGTCCGATCTTGATCACGTCACGGTTCTCTTCTTCGAGGCGCAGAAGTTCCTGCTTCATAGTACCCAGCGCGGGAAGGAGCTTCTCCTCCGCCGCAAGGGCCGCCGCGATGTGCAGCGCCGTCGGGAAGGTGTCGTTCGAGCTCTGCGAACGGTTGACGTGATCGTTCGGGTGGACCGCAAGGCCCGGGCGCAGCATCGCGATGTGCGCAAGCACCTCGTTCATGTTCATGTTGCTCTGCGTGCCGGAACCGGTCTGCCAGACGGCGAGCGGGAACTCGTCCGGATATTTCCCGGCCAGCACGTCGTCCGCCGCGTCCGCGATCGCGTCCGCGATCTTTGCGTCGACCGTGCCGAGTTCCTTATTGGCCAGGGCCGCCGCTTTCTTGAGATAGGCGAAGGCCCGGACGATCTCTTTCGGCATTTTCTCCGTGCCGATCCGGAAATTCTCATAGCTCCGCTGCGTCTGCGCGCCCCACAGATGCTCTGCGGGGACCTTTACTTCCCCCATCGTGTCGTGTTCGATCCTGTATTCCATGCCGCGTCCTTTCTTTCCGCATCCGCGCCGCATTTTACGGCGCCGTCCTGAAAATACAAAAACCGCCACTTGGCTTGAAAGTGACGGTTGTGGTCAAAACCCGATAACTTACCTGTAAAGCCAACCGCTTGCCGCAGTGCTTCTTCTGAAAATAATATACCGCCCCGGCCTTGCAGTGTCAAGGCGCGGGACGGTCTGCTCCGGAACGGCAGCCTGCTCTTTACGGCGGCGTCTTACAGTTCGTCCGTCTTCGTATCCGGGCGGCCGCAGGAGATCTCGAGATTCCCGTTGCGGGTGCGGATCTCGTCCAGCATTTCCCGGATGCTCACGCCCGGGCGGAGCAGGATGCTGTAGTGCAGTTTATAAAGACTCCCCATGTTCGACGTCTTCACTTCGAGCATTTCCGCGCGTGCCGTATATTTCGCGAACAGATCGTCGAACATACCTTCAAATTCCAGCCCTTCCGGCACCGTGACCTTGAGGACCCTCTCCCCGTCGGCGCCTTTGCCGAACGGGCTCTTCATAAGCATAAGGTAGACGACGCTTATGATGACCGCAAACAGCGCGGCGATGCCGATGTATCCCATGCCCGTCGCCAGTCCTACGGCCATGACCAGGAAGATCGACGTGATCTCCTGTCCTTTACCCGCCACCGAGCGGAAGCGGACAAGGCCGAACGCGCCCGCGACCGCGACTCCTGCGCCGATGTTGCCGTTGACCAGCATGATCACCATCTGTACGACAGCCGGCAGGATGGTCAGCGTGATCAGAAAGCTTCTGGACGCGGGCGTGATCCGGCTATATAAAAACGCGACGAAAAACCCGATGAGAAGAGAGGCCGCCGTCGCGGCAAGAAACGCCTCCAGCGTCAGTGTTCCGTTTGTGATGATGCTTCCGAAGATCGTACTTAACATGTCTTTCCTCCTTTATGCTACGATAGCGGCCGCGGTCCGTACCGTTTTTGCCGGCATATCCTGCGCCGCTCTCTTTGGCACGGTCCACGGGATCGCAAGCTCTCCTTCCGCGTATGCCTTCGTATACGCGCAGCCGTACTTGGATACCGACGTTCCGAAGATCCCGAGCTCCGCCATTTTGCGGGAGAGCGCAAGCGGCATCGCCCCGGCGATCTTCAGTTCCATCAGGACCGTCCCTTCCGACAGGACCTCTTTGCCGAAGCTCCCGGCCGTAAGATCCAGGTCATCCGTTCGGTAGCGGATCCCGGTATCGAACGTCACCCGGAAGTCCGGATCCTCTTTGCCCGCCATGGCGACCCGTTCATAGGAGATCACCATTTTCGGCGCGATATCTTTGTAATAACGGAGGAACCAGACGATCTCTTTCCCGATCTGCACGTCTTTTTCCTCGAGCGCGGCGTATCCTCCGGCAAGGAAACTTGTGGCGGCGCGGTACGGAAGGCTGATCCGGCGCTTGTACACGATCCCGTCGTATTTCTTTTTCAGTTCCAGGAACGCTTCCTTTTCCCCGTCCGCCGCGCCGTAGGTGCGGAGCCGGAGCTTTTCCTTGTAGGCCGGCCGCGCAAGCGAGGTACGGATCAGCCGCCAGTCCGGCGTATCGAAGTAAATGTTCATGATCGTCGTCTGTCCGTATTTATCGACCTCGGCGATCGTATTGAGATACTCCCGGATGCCCCCGTACTGTGCCGGGGTAAGGAGGTACTTTTTCTCGTACCGTTTGAAAATGCTCTGGTATGCGTTCATGACTGTTCTCTCCTTGGCTGGCTCCATCATAAAGAAGAAAACTAAAATGAAGTTTAAAAAATAAAAAAACTTCTGACTCTATCTCAAGTCAGAAGTACCGCGCCGTCCATGCCGCATAAGGCCCGTCCCCGGCGGGTCGGCCTGCGCCGCATACGGCCCGTCCTTTATAGATCAGCCTTCCCCGGCGGCTGCATATTCCCGGAACCGGGGCGTGATCTCTATCTCATCGTGATAAATGCCGTAAAAACTTACGTGCTCAAAGGCGGTTTTCCGGCCGCTGCCCGGCCAGTCTCTTTCTTCGCTCAGCCGGTGGTCTTTCAGGACAAAATAACGCAGCCCGCCGGTCTCCCCGTCCGCCGTGATGAGTCCTTTCCGATAGACGTAAAGGCCGCCTGCGGCCTCTGACGAAACAGGCATCCGGCCGATGCGTAACGGCCTGTTTTCCCGCGTCTCATAGACGTATACCGCCCCGCCGCTTTCCCCGTCCTGCAGGTAAAGCAGCGTTTCCGCTTCCCCGTCGCCGTCGATATCATATCGGCTTACGCCGAAGTCCCCCCGTAAGATACGTCTCCGTCCCGAAGCGCGTCTTCAAGATAAGCGGCATATGTTTCTTCCGTACCGTACTCTTTCCGCAGATAATCGGCGGCCGTGCCGCTTAAGGTGAAGATATTCCGGCCGACGTCGAAGATCTTCCCGTCGTCCGCCCGGAGCGTGACCCAGCGCCACCCGTCCGGCAGCGCCATCTTGCAGACATACCGGTCCGTCGAACCTTCATAGCTTAAATATCCGGAGATATCCGGATACCGCACCGGATCGTATTTAGCGCGCACATAGCTTATGACTGCCTCATAAACGCGCTTATCCCGGCCGCGGCCGCCGTCGTTTCCGGGAAGATCCGGCACGCTGCCGACGACCCTTCTCTCCCCGAAGCGGCCGCGCATCTCTTCCGTCTCGCACGCTTCGGACATTTCTCCGGTATCCGCGCTGACGCGGTATTCCTCGTAAAGCCCGCTGCCTGTGCGCAGCACATAGCGGTATTCCCCGCCGTCCATACCGAGGTCGTACAGAAGGACCGGCGTGCCGCCCGCACCGTAATGAACGCCGGCATAACCGGCCAGTGCCCGGTACGCCGCCGCATCGCCGATCCGGCCGCCGTCCTCCCGCCTCTCCGGATGGAACGGAAAACCGGCTTCCCATTCATCGATCGCAGCCTGTACAAGCTCCCGGTATACCGCCGCTCCCTTTCCGTTGGGATGGAACGACGCCGCGCTGATGGGGGAATGATCCAGGATCTCGTCGTTCTCCTCGAAGATGATCCCGTTGACGTACGGATCCGCGGCGTATGCCCCGTGGCCTTCAAAGGCGTCGA
>JAFOIS010000288.1 GCA_017420605.1 Lachnospiraceae bacterium
CCGATCGGCGAGCAGCTCGTCACCACGCCGGAAGGCACGATCAACTGCAAGTTCTGGGGCCTCGGCGCGGACGGCACGGTCGGCGCGAACAAGAACTCCATCAAGATCATCGGCGACAACACCGATATGTACGCGCAGGCGTATTTCGACTATGACTCCAAGAAGTCCGGCGGCGTGACGATGTCCCACCTCCGTTTCGGCAAAAAGCCGATCAAGTCGACCTACCTCATCAAGCGCGCGAACTTCGTGGCCTGCCACAATCCGTCCTACGTCACCAAGTACAACATGGTGCAGGAACTGGTCGACGGCGGCACCTTCCTCCTGAACTGCGCGTGGAGCGCGGATGAGGTCGGCGATCACCTTCCGGGCCAGGTCAAGAAGTACATGGCGGATCACAACATCAAGTTCTACATCATCGACGGCGTGAAGATCGGTATCGCGACCGGCATGGGCCCGACCCGTATCAACACGATCCTGCAGTCCGCGTTCTTCAAGCTCGCCGAGATCATTCCGGAAGAGCAGGCGATCGATCTTATGAAGGCTGCCGCGAAGGCGACCTACGGCCGCAAGGGCGACGACGTCGTCCAGAAGAACTGGGCCGCGATCGAAGAAGGCGCAAAGCAGATCGTCGAAGTCAAGGTCCCGGCCGAATGGGCTGCCTGCGAAGACGAAGGCCTCGGCAAGGGCAAAGCGACCGAAGGCAAGGCTGAGACGCTCGCGTTCGTCAACGGCGTACAGGCCGCTGTCAACGCCCAGATGGGCAACGCGCTTCCGGTCTCCGCGTTCAAGGACTACGTCGACGGTTCGACCCCGTCCGGCACAGCTGCTTATGAGAAGCGCGGCATCGCCGTCAACATCCCGCAGTGGAAGGCCGAGAACTGCATCCAGTGCGGCCGCTGCTCGTATGTGTGCCCGCACGCCGTCATCCGCACCTATGCGCTGACGGAAGAAGAAGCCGCGAAGGCGGAAGAGAAGGGCTCTGTGCTTCTTCCGTTCCTCGGCATGGCGCAGTACAAGTTCACGATCGGCATCTCCGCGCTCGACTGCACGGGCTGCGGCTCCTGCGCAAACGTCTGCCCGGGCAAGAAGGGCGAGAAGGCGCTGGTCATGGTCAATGCCGCCGCGAACAACGACGCGGAACAGCAGAAGTTCGATTACCTTGTAACGACCTCCGAGAAGGAAGACGTCGTTGAAAAGTTCAAGGTCTCGTCCGTAAAGGGCTCCCAGTTCCGCAAACCGCTCCTTGAGTTCTCGGGCGCATGCGCAGGCTGCGGCGAAACACCGTACGCGAAGCTCATCACCCAGCTCTTCGGCGACAGGATGTACATCGCGAACGCGACGGGCTGCTCGTCGATCTGGGGCAACTCCTCGCCGTCCACGCCTTACACCGTGAACGCGAAGGGCCAGGGCCCGGCATGGGACAACTCCCTGTTCGAAGATGCCGCCGAATTCGGATACGGCATGCTGCTCGCCCAGAAGGCGATCCGCGAAGGCCTGCAGAAGAAGGTCGCTCCGCTCGCAGAAGGGGAAGGCGCAGTTGCCGAAGCTGCGAAGGAATGGCTCGACACCTACGGCGTCGGCGCGCTGAACGGCGCCGCGACCGACAAGCTCGTTGCCGCCCTTGAGGCATGCGGCTGCGAAGCGGGCAAGGAGATCCTTGAGAAGAAAGACTTCCTGGCGAAGAAGAGCCAGTGGGTATTCGGCGGCGACGGCTGGGCATATGATATCGGCTACGGCGGCGTGGACCACGTCCTTGCCAGCGGCCGCGACATCAACGTCATGGTCTTCGATACCGAAGTTTACTCCAATACGGGCGGACAGTCCTCCAAGGCTACCCCGACCGGTGCGGTCGCGCAGTTTGCGGCAGCCGGCAAGGAGACCAAGAAGAAGGATCTGGCCGGCATGGCGATGACCTACGGTTACGTCTACGTCGCGCAGATCGCCATGGGCGCCGACTTCAACCAGGCTGTCAAGGCCATAGCCGAAGCGGAAGCCTATCCGGGTCCGTCGCTCATCATCGCCTATGCGCCGTGCATCAACCACGGTATCAAGAAGGGCATGAGCAAGGCCATGACGGAAGAGCAGCTGGCCGTCGAGACCGGTTACTGGTACAACTTCCGTTACAACCCGGCGCTGGCTGCCGAGGGCAAGGATGCGTTCATCCTTGATTCGAAGGAGCCGAAGGGCGATTATCAGGAATTCCTGAACGGCGAAGTCCGTTACAATTCGCTGATGCGCGCCAATCCGGAACGCGCGAAGAAACTCTTCGCGAAGAACGAAGCGGAAAGCAAGGCCAAGTGGACCTACCTCAACCGCCTCATCGACCTTTACAAGGCCGAATAATCAGAAACAGTGCAATGATTCCGGCCGGGGAGGGCATACGGTCTTCCCCGGCTTCTTTTACCAAAGAAAGGTATCGTCCATGCCGTTCAACATTCCCGAAACCTATGAACTGATCGAGCGGAAAGAACTGTCCGATATCCATGCGGAAGGGATCTTTCTGCGTCATAAAAAGACCGCGGCGCGCATACTCCTTCTTCCGTGCGCGGACGAAAACAAGGTCTTTAACATTGTATTCCGTACGCCGCCGTCGGATTCGACCGGCGTTGCCCATATAAATGAACACTGCGTCCTGTGCGGCTCCGAAAAGTATCCGCTCAAGGATCCCTTTGTCGAACTGGCCAAAGGTTCGCTGAATACGTTTCTCAATGCCATGACGTATCCGGATAAGACGATGTATCCGATCGCGAGCACGAACGATAAGGATTTCCGGAATCTTACGGACGTGTATCTCGACGCCGTGTTTTATCCGAACACATACCGCGAGAAGCATATCTTTGAGCAGGAAGGCTGGAGCTATCATATGGATTCGCCGGACGATCCGCTGACCGTAAGCGGCGTCGTCTATAACGAAATGAAGGGCGCCTTCTCCTCACCGGACGAAGTCCTGGAACGCGAGATCATGAACGCGCTGTTCCCGGATACGGCGTACGGCGTCGAATCGGGCGGCGATCCCGACTGTATCCCCGATCTTACTTATGAAGGATTTCTGGATTTCCACAGGAAATACTACCATCCCTCCAACTCCTACATCATGATTTACGGAAATGCGGATATGGAGGATTTCCTTCTTTATCTGGACCGCGAGTATCTGTCCGCGTTTGAAAAAGAAGAAGAGCGCGGTGTGATCGCCCGGCAGGAAGCTTTTACGTCGCCGGTCATCCGGGAGAGCGTCTACCCGCTTGCGGCGGGAGAGGACCCGTCCGGAAAGGCCTTCCATTCCTACAGCGCGGTCCTCGGAGACCGTTCGGATATGCGCGAGAGCATTGCGATCGACGTCCTCGATTACGCGCTGCTTTCTTCGCCGGGCGCGCCCATACGGCAGAGACTTATTGATGAGGGGATCGGCGAAGACGTATACGGGGGGTATAGCGACGGTATCCTGCAGCCGTATTATTCCGTGATCTGCAAGAACGCGAAGACAGAAGACAGAGACAGGTTCCGTGAGATCATAAGGGACGTCCTTACGGAATGCGCCGAAAACGGCATCGACAAAAAGGCGCTTCTTGCGGGTCTCAACAACATGGAATTTTCCTTCCGCGAAGGGGATTTCGGAACGATCCCGAAGGGCCTCATGTATACCATAAACGTGATGGATACCTGGCTCTATAACGATAGTGACCCGTTCACGCCGCTCTGCCAGCTCGATGCTTTTGCGTCGCTGCGAAGGGAGATCGAAGAGGATACCGGATACTTCGAGGCGCTGATCCGCCGGCTGTTTCTCGGAAATCCTCACGCGGCTCTCGTAACGATCAGGCCGGAAAGCGGACTGCAGGAAAGAAGGGACGCGGAACTCGTCAAAACGCTTGCGGAAAAGAAAGATGCGATGTCCGCGGAAGAGATCGGTTCGATCGTCGAAAACACGAAAGCGCTTACCGCATGGCAGATGACGGAGGATACGAAAGAGGCGCTGGCTTCACTGCCGCGGCTGAAAAGAAGCGACCTTAAGAGAGAAGTCAGAAAGCTTTCCAATATCGAAGAGAAGATCCCGTATACCTAAAAGGATGGTTCGGAGGGCGCCGCCCTCGCCGTCCTGCATGAGACGGAAAGCAACGGCATCGTCTACTTTCATTTTCTGTTTCCTGCGGACGGTGTCGACGCCGGGGAGCTTACGACCCTTTCACTGCTGCGCAGTATCCTTATGTACATGGATACCGAAGCGTACAGCTACGGTGACCTGAATCATTTGATCGATTCCGAGACCGGCGGTATCGCGTGCGACCTGTCGATCATCGAACCGCACGTGCCCGGTGAAA
>JAFOIS010000289.1 GCA_017420605.1 Lachnospiraceae bacterium
CCTTCGTCGACCACAAGGCCTTCGATCTGGTGGAAGGACGGCGAATGCGTCGCGTCCACTTCGTCCGCGCGGAACACGCGTCCCGGGGAGAGCATCCGGATCGGCAGTCTCCCTTCCTCCATGCGGCGCGCCTGGATCGGGGAAGTCTGGGTCCGCAGAAGCACGTCCTTCGTGATATAGAAGGTGTCCTGCTCGTCCTTGGCCGGATGGCCGTCCGGGATATTCAGCTTGCGGAAGTTGTATTCGTCGTATTCGATCTCCGGACCGGACATGACTTCATATCCCATCCCCACGAAGATGCGCTCGACTTCGCGCAGCGCCATCTCGTTGGGATGCGGATGCCCCATTCCGTATTTGACGGAAGGAAGCGTCACGTCGATCTCCTCTTCCGCGAGTTTTCTGGCAAGGCGTTCCGCCTCAAGACGCTTTTTCGTCTCGTCGATACCGTTCTCCAGCGCGATGCGCGCGTCGTTGACCCACTGTCCGACCTTCGGCCGGTCTTCCGGCGCAACGTCCTTCATGCTCTTGAGCAGCGCGGTCAGAGAGCCCTTTTTCCCCAGCACGGCGACGCGGAGCTCGTTCAGTCCCTCGAGCGTTGCAGCCGCGGCGATCTTTGACGCCGCGTCCGCACGGATTTCCTGTATCTTTTTCTCTAAGTCGTTCATAATACCGCCCTTCTTTTTCTGACACGGCGAAGAATATACCGTGTGATCGTCTTTATCATATCGGGACGCGCCGTCTCAGCGGGAGCCGGCCGGTAAGGCCGCATCTCCTCTTCCACGATCCTCCGTTCCTTTTTGAGCCGGAGCGAAAACGCCGTATCGCGGATCATGGTCAGAATAAGGTTGTTTTCCGGCGCGCTGCCGAGTATTACATTCAGTTCCGCCCCCGCAAGGAAGAATACCATGCAGAAATACATCCAGATCATGGCAAGGATCACCGCGGTAAGGCTCCCGTACATATTCATGACTGTCGGACTGTAGAAGATCGAAAGCAGCCATGCGAATCCTGTCCACCCGATTCCCACCATGAGCGCCCCGGGGATCTGCCCCATGACGTCCATTTTTTTATTCGGCAGGAACCGGTACATAAAGACGAAGAGGATCGTGAGCAGGATACATGAAAGAATGTACCGGTTATCCAGTATGAAATTCATAAAGTGTGAAAGATGCAGCGTATCCTTGAGCCTGAGGCCCTTGCCGAAGACCGTAAGGAACAGGATCCCCATCAGTCCGACCACAAAGATGAGCGTATACAGCATCGACCGGAACCGCATATAAAACCAGCCTTTTTCCTCGGTGACGCCGTTGATCTCGTTGAGGCCGTACGAAAGCGCGTGAAAGCCTTTTGCGGCCGACCACAGCGCGATCACGATCGACACCGGGACGACGGCGATGGATTTCGTATAGACTTCACGTACAATGAGGGAAACGAATTTCTCGAGTTCCGACGGAACCGCGGAGATCAGCATATTCATCACGTCCGTCTCCGAGAAAGACGTGTACCGGATGAATACGAGCATGATCAGGATAAACGGAATGAAGGACATCAGAAGAAAATACGCGCCCGTCGCCGCAAAAGCGAAGATATGATGTTGTCGCATCCGGCCGGCGATGGTAAGAAGGCCGCGTGTGAGTTTTCTGATCATTTCCTTTTTTTAATCCGGGATGCCGTTCCTATGAATTCTGACGCCCAGCCCAATGCCAGGTGGGTTGCCGCAGCTGATTTTCTGCCTTCCGCCGGTTGCATGTTGCGGCCTGACATCCGATCAAGCAATATAGGACTCCCGTTAGAATCAATGTAGGTTCAGGATTATAAGGTGGTCGAACACCCCAGATCCTCATTCATTATACAATGACGATACCTGAAAATCAAATGATAAAAGCACAGAACACATTAGCGGCTCTGTGCTTTGCATCGGGGTTACAGGATTTGAACCTGCGACCTCTCGGCCCCCAGCCGAGCGCGCTACCAGGCTACGCCAAACCCCGCGGCTCTGTACGAAAATGCATTATAACAAATGCCTGCAGGAAATGCAAGCACGATGTATCCTGCGCATCCGGGCTATGTATCCCCCGCAGCCGTAATGTCTGCATCGCCGTCCGGTGCCGCCCTCTCAAACCGTGATGCGCCTCTTCCAGATGCTTTTCACCTTTCTCATGCACAGGATGAAGCAGATAAGATGCGCGACCGCCGTGAGCGCCCAGGAGATCGGGTACGAGACGTACAGCATCCGGATCGTCGGATCCAGCGGAAAGACCGTAAAGATCCAGAGGATGCGGAAGCCGCAGGCGCCGACAAGCGAGACGATCATCGGCAGGACGGCATAGCCGAGCCCGCGCATGCATCCGCACAGGACGTCCATCCACCCGCACAGGAAATACGTCGATGCGATCAGCGTAAGCCGGATGGTGCCATACCGGATCACCTCCGGATCCGTCGTATAGATACCGAGGAGCTGCGGTGCGAAGAACCTTGCGAGAAGCCCCATAACGACACCGATCACCGTCACGGTGAGAAGGCACTCCGCAAGCACCTTTTTGATTCGGTCGAAACGCCCGGCCCCGTAATTCTGGCCGGTAAACGAAATGCTCGCCTGATACATCGCGTTCATGGTCGTATAAATAAAGCCCTCGATGCTGCCGGAGGTGGCGTTTCCGGACATGACCGTCGAGCCGAACGTATTCACCGTCGACTGGATCAGCATATTGGAGACGGAAAAGAGCGAGCTCTGCAGCCCCGCCGGGACGCCGACGCGAATGATCTCGAACAGCCTGTCTTTCGTGATCTTAAGCTTCCGGATATCCAGCCGGTATTCCTCTTCCGTCTTCATGAGGCAGCGTATCACGAGGATCGCCGAAATCAGCTGGGAAATGATCGTCGCGAGCGCGACGCCGGCCACGTCCAGATGGAACACGATGACAAAAACAAGGTTGAGGCAGACGTTGACGACGCCCGAGAGTGTCAGATACATGAGCGGCCGCCGCGTATCCCCGACCGCGCGGAGGATCGCGCTGCCGAAGGTATAGAGAAGGATCCCGGGAAAGCCGGCGAAATAGATCCGCACGTAGAGGACGGAAAGATCGATGACGTCGTCCGGAGAGCCCATAAGATGCAGCGCCGGCTTCGCAACGAACTGTCCGAGAACGGAAACGACGAGGGCGAGCATGATCGCCAGCATGATCGACGTGTGTACCGTATCGGTGAGGTCTTTTTTCCGCTTCGCACCGAAATACTTGGAAACAAGGACGCTCGTACCGATCGACATGCCGATCGAGATACTGATGATAAAATTCAGCATCGACGCGGTCGAACCGACCGCCGCGATGGAATTGCGCGAGCCGAAACGTCCGACGACGATCGTATCCGCCGCGTTGAACGTAAGCTGCAGAAGATTGGTAAGTACGAGCGGTATCGAAAACAGAAGGATCTTAGGAAACAGAGGTCCCTCTACCATGTCGATCGAATAACGGTCCTTCTTCATCTTGTCTGTCCGGCCGCCCAAAGAGCCGTCAACCTCCTTGCTGCAGGTTCTGCGCTGTCACACCGCGCTGTTCAGTCCGCTGCTTTTTTCTTTTTCGAGCGCATGATCACGGTCAGGATGATACATCCCAGAACGATCACGGCCGAAAGTCCCTGCGATACCGGAAAATCCGTTCCGGGTATCAGCAGCTGATCGGTCCGAAGCGCCTCGATTCAGAAACGCCCGATGCCGTATCCGATCAGATATCTTACAAAGAGTTCCCCTTCAAATTTCGTTTTATTTCTCGTCAGATATACGATGGCGAGGACGCCGAGATTCCACAGGCTTTCATAAAGAAACGTCGGATGCACCTGCACATAGGTTACGCTGCCCGTCTCGACAAGGTTTTCCATCATCTGCTGCGTGATCTCGCCGCTCCGGACCGCCGAGACCGGCAGCTGCATGGCCAGAAGCCCGTCCGTGTATCCGCCGAAGGCTTCCCGGTTGAAGAAATTACCCCATCGGCCGAGGATCTGCCCGATGAGCACCCCCATCGAGACAGTATCCAGAACACGCGCCACCTTCATTCCGTGAAGCCTGCTGAAGATCAGGATCGTCAGCACGCCGCCGATGATCCCGCCGTAGATCGCGAGCCCTCCCTGCCGGAGGTTGAAAATACTGATGAGGTTATTCCGGTAATAGTCGAACTGGAAGATCACGTAGTAGATCCGGGCGCCGATCACGCCGAAG
>JAFOIS010000290.1 GCA_017420605.1 Lachnospiraceae bacterium
CGGTATCGAAAAGGTCATCGACGAAGATCTCGAAGTATATGAAAAGACCGAGTATTTCACGGCAAACGACCAGAACGGAACGTGGGGCAAAAAGGGTGCGACAAAGATCACGCTCGGCGGGGATAAGGCAAAAGTCCGCGGAAGGGGAGCGTATGCCTATCAAGGCAGCGTCGTCATTAAGAACGCCGGTTATTACGTGATCGAGGGAACGCTTTCGGACGGTTCGGTCATTGTCGACACCTATCGTTCTTCCAAGGTCTGGATCAGGTTCAACGGCGCGCATATATCGTGCAGTGACGATGCGGCGCTGATCGTAGAGCAGGCCGAGAAAGTCTTTGTGACGCTGGCCGACGGATCGGACAACTCGCTCATAAGCGGCGCGACTATTTCACGCGACGCGGCCGAAGCGGGCCGTGACGGCGCCGTCTTCGCGAGAGACGATCTTACGATCAACGGATCCGGCGCCCTCACCGTAAGCGGCGGCTATAAGCATGGTATCGTCGCGAACGACGATCTCGTGATCTGCGGCAGCACGCTCACAGTGACAGCCGTGAAAGACGCTCTGCGGACAAACGACAGTCTCCGCATCCGGGATGCGAAAATCACGGTCCGTGCCGGCGACGACGGTCTTACCGCGGACAGCGAAGATGGCTATATTTATATAGAATCAGGTATTTTTGACCTTGATTGTGAAGATAAAGTTCTCAAGAGTCCGGGACTTATCACCGTCGCGGGCGGCACGTTCACAGTCAACGGCGAAGAAGAAACATTTTCGGAATACCGGCCCTGAGCGGCCGGCATTCCTTTGCGGCGGGTTATCAAAATGGCAAATAAGAACGTATACGATGAACACAGCATCATGGTCCTGGAAGGACTCGAAGCGGTACGCAAACGGCCGGGCATGTATATCGGCAGCACGGGCCGCCGCGGCCTGCATCATCTGATCTATGAGATCGTCGACAATGCCGTCGACGAACATCTGGCCGGTTACTGCTCCGAGATCCGCGTTACGCTCGAGCGCGACGGTTCCTGCACCGTGGAAGACAACGGCCGCGGCATACCGGTCGGTATCCATGAAAAAGGCATGCCCGCGGAGCGTCTCGTCTTTACGACGCTCCACGCAGGCGGCAAGTTCGACGAGAGCGTCTATAAAACGAGCGGCGGTCTGCACGGCGTAGGATCATCCGTCGTCAACGCGCTTTCGGTGCATCTCGACGTCTGGATCAGCCTCAACGGGCAGATCTATCATGACCGGTACGCGAGGGGTATCCCGGACATCGAGCTTGTGAACGGGCTTCCGCCGGTGACGGGAAAATCAAAGCAGACCGGTACAAAGGTCAACTTCCTTCCGGATCCGGAGATCTTCGAAAAAACGGTCTTCTCCGCGGAAGAAGTGATGTCCCGTCTGCATGAGACCGCGTACCTGAACCGTTCCCTGACGATCACCTTTGAAGACCTCCGGGATGAGGGCGTTACGGCGGTCTATCATGAACCGGAAGGCATCATTTCCTATGTACGGGCGCTGTCGGAAAACGCCGAAAAAGTATCCGATCCAATTTATATCAGCGGAGAGTCCGAAGGGATCGCCATGGAAGCGGCGTTCCAGTATACGAATGAGTTTCACGAAAATGTGCTCGGCTTCTGCAATAACATCTATAATGCCGACGGCGGAACGCACATTACCGGATTCAAGACTGCCTTCACGACGGTCATGAACAACTATGCGCGGACGATCGGTATCCTGAAAGAAAAAGACGCGAATTTTACCGGCACGGATATCCGTAACGGCATGACCTGCGTCATTTCCATGAAGCATCCGGCGCCGCGCTTTGAAGGGCAGACCAAAACAAAGCTCGACAACCAGGACGCATCGCGCGTAGCCTCGAAGATCGTTGCCGATGAACTGCCGCACTACTTCGACCGAAACCTGGATGTATTGAAAAACGTGCTCGCCTGCGCGGAAAAATCCGCGAAGATCCGAAAGACGGAGGAAAAGGCGAAAACCAACCTCCTTGTCAAGCCGAAGTTTTCGTTCGATTCCAACGGCAAACTCGCGAACTGCGAAAAAAGGGATCCGGAAAAGTGCGAGATCTTCATCGTGGAAGGCGACTCCGCCGGCGGCTCCGCCAAGACGGCGCGCGACCGGAATTATCAGGCGATCCTGCCGATCCGCGGCAAGATCCTGAACGTGGAAAAGGCCTCCATGGACAAGATCCTGCAGAACGCCGAGATCAAAGCCATGATCAACGCGTTCGGCTGCGGCTTTTCCGAAGGCTACGGAAATGATTTCGATATTTCGAAGCTCCGTTATGACAAGATCATCATCATGGCCGATGCAGACGTGGACGGCGCGCACATCGCGACGCTGCTTCTGACGCTGTTTTACCGCTTCATGCCGGATCTGATCACCGAGGGGCATGTTTACATCGCGATGCCGCCGCTTTATAAGGCGATACCGCAGAACGGAAAAGAAGAGTACCTGTACGACGATAAAGCGCTCGAAAAATACAGAAAGACGCATCACGGAAAGTTCACGCTGCAGCGCTATAAAGGCCTCGGGGAAATGGACCCCGGGCAGCTCTGGGAGACGACGCTCGATCCGCAAAGACGCCGGATGCGTCTTGTCGAGATCGGCGACGCGCGGATGGCTTCCAATCTGACGGAGATCCTTATGGGCACCGACGTTCCGCCGCGCCGCGAGTTTATCTACCGGCACGCAAAAGACGCCGAGATCACGGTATAAGGACGGAGGCGAAAGGAAAACGCGATGGCACAGAATATGTTGGAAGATACGATCATCCGGACCGATTATTCGGAGATCATGCAGAAATCCTATATCGATTACGCGATGAGCGTCATCATCGACCGTGCGCTTCCGGACGTCCGCGACGGGCTGAAGCCTGTCCAGCGGCGGACGCTTTACGATATGCATGAACTCGGGATCCGTTATGACCGTCCGTACCGGAAATGCGCGCGTATCGTCGGCGATACGATGGGTAAATACCATCCTCACGGCGACAGTTCGATTTACGAGGCGCTTGTCGTCATGGCGCAGGATTTCAAAAAGGGGGAAGTCCTTGTCGACGGGCACGGCAACTTCGGTTCGATCGAAGGAGACGGCGCCGCCGCGATGCGTTATACCGAAGCAAGGCTTTCGAGAATATCGCAGGAAGTCTATCTGGCCGATCTGGACAAGAACGTCGTCGATTTCGGTCCCAACTTCGATGAGACGGAGCAGGAACCGCAGGTCCTTCCGGTACGTATCCCGAATATCCTGCTCAACGGTGCCGAAGGGATCGCCGTCGGTATGGCGACTTCGATCCCGCCGCACAATCTCGGCGAGATCGTATCGTGCATGAAGGCATATATCCGGAATAAAGACATTACGGACAAGCAGCTTCTGCATTATCTTAAGGGACCCGATTTCCCGACCGGCGGTATTATCGTGAACCAGGAAGAACTGCCGAAGATCTATGAGACGGGAACGGGGCGGCTCCGGATACGCGGACGCGTAAATGTCGAACACGCAAAGGGCGGAAAGGATCTTATCGTCATCACCGAGATCCCGTATACGATGATCGGCGCCGGTATCGGCAAATTCCTCAATGACGTAGCGCTTCTTGCGGAGACAAAGAAGACGCAGGATATCGCCGATATTTCGAACCAGTCGTCCAAGGAAGGGATCCGGATCGTGATCGAGCTGCGCAAGGGCGCCGATCCGGAAAAGCTGATCAATCTTCTTTACAAGAAAACGAAACTGGAGGATATATTCCCGGTCAATATGCTGGCCGTGGCGGGCGGACGTCCCGAAACGCTTTCCCTGCGCCGCATCATCGAAGAAACCGTGGATTTCCGCTTTGAGATCGCAAACCGGAAATACGAGAACCTGCTTGGAAAGGAACTTGAGAAAAAGGAGATCCAGGAAGGCCTGATCGAAGCCTGCGACGTGATCGACCTGATCATCGAGATCCTGCGCGGCAGCCGGAATCAGAAGATGGCGAAAGACTGCCTCGTGCTCGGCATTACGGACGGGATAAAGTTCAAGAGCGAGAAGAGCAGAAAAACCGCGTCGCTTCTCCATTTTACGGAGCGTCAGGCGGATGCGATCCTGAACATGCGGCTCGTCAAGCTCATCGGGCTTGAGGTGGAAGCGCTGCTTGCGGAGCACCGCGAAACGCTTGCCAACATAGAGCGTTATGAAAGCCTTCTGAATGATTACGACGTCATGGCCGAGGACATTATCAACGACCTGGACGCGATCAAGACCCGTTTTGCAAGGAAACGGCGCACCGAACTCGACAGCAGGGAAGAAGTCGTCATCGCCGAGGAGGCGCCTGAGGAGAGACCGCTCGTTTTTGTCATGGACCGTTTCGGTTACGCGAAAACGATGGAACCCTCCCTTTATGAAAAGAACAAAGAGACGGTGGATGCCGATGCGAAATATGTATTCTCCTGCATGAGCGCCGGTAAGATCTGCCTGTTCACCGACAAGGGCCGCGTTCACAGCCTGCGTGTATCCGATCTGCCTCTGTGCAAAACGAAGGATAAGGGTACGCCGGTCGACAACGTCAGCAATTACTCGAATACGGAAGAAGAGATCATTTATGTTTGCGACAGCGCGTCGCTTGCCGCCTCTGAAGTGACGTTTGTTACGGCGCAGGGAATGATCAAGAGGCAGGAAGGATCGGAACTTGTATCCTCTGTGCGCACAGTTCTCGCCACAAAGCTTCTGGAAGACGACCGTGTGATCTTCGCCGGGCTTTCCGCGGAAATGAACCAGGTCGTGATCATCACGAAGGACGGACGCTGCATCCGGTTTGCCAAGGAGGAAGTACCGGTACAGAAAAAGAACGCCGCCGGCGTCCGGGCGATCAAGCTCGACGCAAAGGAGAAAGCGGACAGGGCGTATCTGTTTGAGAGCGGAACGTCTTTAAGCGTGGAATGGAACGGAAAAACGATCTCGCTTCACCGCCTCAAGACGGCAAAACGCGGAGGTCAGGGTACGAAGATCCGCTGAGGCGCCTCCACCGGCGGCAAGAATGGTCTTGCATTCCTCAGTTACGGGTGATATACTTCGTACGTAACGTAGCGTATGGTAAGAGTGGGCTTTGGCCCGCTCTTATTTCATGAAACGGGCAGCGTAAATGCATGCCGGATACCGCGGATACAAAAGATGGCTTCAAAGGAAAAAATCGAAGAAAAGGCGTGGGAGCTTCTTCAGCGTGTGACCGAGGGGACGAAGATCCGTCCCGTCGACGCGGAATATGCAAAGGAAGGTAAGGAATACACCCTGGTCATTACGATCGACAAAGATCCGTATGTGACGATCGACGACTGTGAAGAGATAAGCCGCCTTCTTGATCCGCTTCTTGACGAAGAAGACTTTATCAGCGACGCATACACACTGACGGTCTCTTCGCCTGGTCTGACGCGGCAGCTTCGGCGTCCGCGGGATTTCATCTTCGCCAGGGGCCGCGACGTCGACGTCAGATGCTTTAAGCCGGTAAACGGAAAGCGGGAATTTACGGCACGGCTCGATGATGCGGATGAGGAAAGCGTCGTGCTCGGCACGGACGAAGGCGCGCTGCGTCTGAAACGCAGCGAAATATCCATGATAAGACTCACATTTCACGAATAAAGCGGAGGAATAAGGAAAATGAACAGAGAGCTTCTTGACGCGATCAACCTGTTGGAAGAGGAGAAAGGGATCAGCCGCGAAGTGCTGCTCGATTCTATCCGGCAGTCTCTTGAACAGGCCTGCAAAGCGCATTTCGGGAAGTCCGACAATATCGACGTCGATATCGATGAAGAGACGGGCGATTTCTCGGTGACCGCGCAGAAGGAAGTCGTAACGGAAGTGATCGATCCCGCCCTGCAGGTGACGGTCGAACAGGCAAAGCTGCTTGATCCGTCGGCGGAAGAGGGCGATATTATCAGCATCGACATCAACAGCCGGGAATTCGGGCGCATCGCGACGCAGAACGCGAAAAACGTGATCCTGCAGAGGATCCGCGAGGAAGAACGCAACGCGGTCTACAATCAGTACAACAGCAAGGTGCATCAGCTCGTCACAGGCGCCGTGAGCCGTATCCAGGGCAAAACGTATATCATCAACCTCGGCAAGGCCGACGCGCTTCTCAATGAAAACGAGCAGGTCCCCGGAGAACGTTTCCGCATCAACGACCGCGTGAAAGTATACGTCGTGGAAGTCCGCAATATGACGAAGGGGCCGAAGATCCTCGTATCCCGCACGCATCCGGAGCTTGTCCGCAAGCTCTTTGAATCGGAAGTCGCGGAAGTCGCAGACGGTACGGTAGAGATCATGAACATCTCGCGCGAAGCCGGAAGCCGTTCGAAGATCTCTGTCGCAACGCACGACCCCGACGTCGATCCGGTGGGTGCCTGCGTCGGTGTTAACGGGAGCCGCGTCAACGCCGTCGTCGCCGAACTGCGGGGCGAGAAGATCGACATCATTGCCTGGGACGAAAATCCGGCGATCCTGATCGAGAACGCGCTGAGCCCGGCCAAAGTTATCTCCGTGCTCGCCGATCCCGATGAACGCAGCGCAAAGGTCATCGTGCCCGATTACCAGCTGTCTCTGGCGATCGGCAAGGAAGGGCAGAACGCGCGGCTTGCAGCGCGGCTTACCGGATACCGTATCGATATCAAGAGCGAAACACAGGCGCGCGAATCCGGTGAATTCGATGAAATGTTCGCGGACGACAGCTATGAGGAACTGCCGTATGGCGAATATGAGGAATACGGCGAAACCACTTACGATGAATAAAACGAAGACAAAAGGACAGCCGGGAACAAATAAGTCCCGGGAAACGCTCCGTATGTGTGCGGTCTGCCGGCGTATGCTTCCCAAACAGGAGCTCCTGAGGATCGTCAGGACGCCGGACGGCGCTATCCTTGCCGATCATACCGGCAGGATGAACGGCCGCGGCGTATATCTGTGCGGCGAAGCATCGTGCCGGAAACCGGAGAACGTCCGGAAAGCGCTCCGCGCTTCCTTCCGGACGGAAACGCTGCCGGACCTTGGCGTTCTTCTTTCGGACGGCGGGGATGCGCAATGAACACACGGAAAGTACTGTCGTATGCTTCGATCGCCGCAAAGGCCGGACATGTCCGCAGCGGCGCTGTGCAGACAGGAGAATCGCTCCGGCCCGGAAAGGCTTTTCTGCTGCTGATCAGTGAAGACTGTTCAGAAAACAGGAAAAAAGAACTGCTGGCAGCCGCAGGAAACGCCGGGATCCCGTACCGGCAGATCCCGGCGGATAAAGAAACACTCGGGAAATGTATCGGAAAGCCGGAACGTTCCGCGATCGTGATCACGGACGGGCGTCTGGCATCGGCTATGATCGCAGCGGCAGATGAAAAAAATGCAACGGCAGGAATGCCGGCTTCGGAATAAAGGGGGAAAACATTTACATGGGACTCAAAGTCAGAGTACATGAACTTGCGCGTGAACTGGGGAAGGAAAACAGAGAAATCGTCGAATACCTTACTTCACGCGGAATAACCGGCAAAACGGCCGTGTCGCTCGTACCGGACGCCGAGATCATCCGTCTGAGAGAACTCTACGGAAAGACCAAGGCTCCGGAAACGGCGGAAAAGGCGCCTGCCGCATCCGGCAGCACGCCTGCCGGCGAGACGGAGGCTCCGAAAAAGAAGATCGTACGCGTTATCCATACCAATAACGCGCGCGGTGTTCTGCCGCCGAAGCGCCCGGTCCTTCCGCCGCGTCCGGCGAGACCGGCTGGGCCGAAAGAAACGGAAGCGCCGGCCCCGCAGAAGATGCCGGAGACTCCAAAGACCGTTCCGGATGTTTCCGCAGCGGCCGATGCGGCCGATGCCGCCGCTGCTGCGGCTGTCGTAAGACCCGCCCCGGGCGTTGCTGAAAAAATCGTAGCCGCAGCGCCTGTGCAGGTTGAGCCGGCCGCCGAAAAACCGGCGGAAACGGTTCCGGCGCATCTTCCGGAGACTGCAGTCCCGGCTCCGCAGCAAAAAACGGAGACCGTAAAGTCCGAAGTATCTGCGGAACCGGCAAAAGAAACGCCTGCGCCGGAAGAGAAACCGTCCGAGGCTGCGGCAGCGCAGCCTGAAGTGAACCGTACGCCGGAAGGCGAAAGAAACGATAAGGGTCCGCGCCAGCAGGCCGGAAGGCCGTACGATCGGAGACCCGAACGTCAGGAGCAGCGGGGAGAACGCGGTGCGCGCACCGATCGTCCCGACCGTTCCGACCGCCCCGCGCGTCCGGAGCGCAGAAACGATTTCCGTGCAGACGGACGTACGGGAAGCCGTCCGCAGCAGGGTGCGCAGGGCGACCGCCGGGCGGTTGGCGCGCCGTCCAAAGGAAACGGCCCGCAGGCCGGCAGACCGGCGCAGGGTGCCGGAGCGCCGGGAAAACGGCCCGGACAGGCAGCCGGAAGGACGATCATTATCCATAATAATCCGGATGAGATCGCCGGCGGCGCGAAGGGAAGCCGTAAAACGCAGAATAAGGACAAGGACCGTGCGAAGAACGACCGCCGCGGCATGGAGCGTGCGGATGAGAGCACGCGCGGCGGCAGGAAGATGAACCGGCTGCCGAAGGCGCTGCAGGAAAACAGACCGAAAAACGAGCCGGAGACCAAGAAGGAGGTCGTGACCGAGATCCGTCTTCCGGAGCGCATCACGATCCGCGACCTTGCGGAGAAGATGCACATCCAGGCATCCGCCATCGTCAAGAAAATGTTCCTGGCCGGCGAAGTGCTGACCGTAAATCACGAGATCCCGTTTGAAAAAGCGCAGGAGATCGCGATGGACTACGAGATCATCGCCGAACCGGAAGAAAAGGAAGACGTGATCGGTGAACTTCTCCGTGAGGAAGAAGAAGATGAAAGCAAACTGATGACCCGTCCGCCGGTCGTCTGCGTAATGGGTCACGTCGACCACGGCAAAACGTCGCTGCTCGACGCGATCCGCGACACGCACGTCATCGATCGTGAGGCCGGCGGCATCACGCAGCATATCGGTGCTTATATGGTCACCATCAACGGCCAGAAGATCACCTTCCTCGACACGCCGGGCCATGAGGCGTTCACCGCGATGCGTATGCGCGGCGCCAATTCCACGGATATCGCAGTCCTTGTCGTCGCCGCGGACGACGGCGTCATGCCGCAGACCATCGAAGCGATCAACCATGCGAAAGCGGCAGGCGTCGAGATCATCGTGGCGATCAATAAGATCGATAAACCGAACATCAATATCGACCGTGTAAAGCAGGAGCTTTCCGATCAGGGACTCGTTCCCGAGGAGTGGGGCGGTCCGACGATCTTCTGCCCGGTCTCCGCAAAGACCCACGAAGGTATCGACAATCTGCTTGAAATGATCCTCCTTGCCGCGGAAGTCAAGGAACTGCGCGCCAATCCGAACCGGAACGCGCGCGGCCTCGTCCTGGAAGCCAAGCTCGACCGCGGCCGCGGTCCCGTTGCGACGATTCTCGTCCAGAAGGGTACGCTCCATCAGGGCGATTTCATCGCCTGCGGCGCCTGCTACGGCAAAGTCCGTGCGATGAACGATGACAAGGGAAAATCGGTCCGTAAGGCGACGCCTTCGATGCCTGTCGAGATCATCGGCCTTTCGGCCGTGCCGAACGCGGGCGAAGTACTGGTAGCGCTGGATTCCGACAAGGAAGCCAAAGCGTTTGCAGCGACCTTCGTTACCGAAAACAAAAAGACGCTTCTCGAAGCCACGCAGACACAGATGTCCCTCAGCGATCTCTTCGAAAGGATCCACGAAGGAAATCTCAAGGAGCTCCCGATCGTCGTCAAGGCAGACGTGCAGGGTTCCGTGGAAGCGGTCACGCAGAGCCTTCTCAAGCTTTCGAACGACGAGATCGTCGTGAAAGTCATTCACGGCGCGGTCGGCAATATCACCGAATCCGATATCAATCTCGCCGCCGCTTCGGGCGCGCTTGTGATCGGTTTCAATGTGCGTCCTGACGCCACGGCAAAATCGATCGCCGAGCAGAACAACGTCGAGATCCATACCTATTCGATCATCTATCAGATCATCGACGACGTCGAACGGGCGATCAAGGGCATGAAGGCGACCGTATATGAGGAAAAGATACTCGGCCACGCGCAGATCCGTATGATCTTCAAGGCTTCCGGCGTCGGCAACATCGCCGGCAGTTATGTGACGGACGGCACCTTCGAAAGGAACTGCAAGATCCGTATCTTCCACGGAAAGGACAAGATCTACGAAGGCGCCCTCGCTTCTCTCAAGCGTTTCAAGGACGACGTCAAGGAAGTACGCGAAGGCTATGAATGCGGTCTTGTATTCGACAACTTCGGCGATTTCGAAGTGGACGACACGGTTGAAGCGTACAAGATGGTCGCGGTGGAGGACTGAGGTGAAGAAAAACAGTATTAAGCATGCGCGGATCAATCAGGAGATCGTGCGGGCGATGTCGGAGATCCTCCGGTTTGAGCTGAAGGACCCGCGTATCGATCCGATGACCAGCGTCACCGACGCGGACGTCGCGACGGACCTCAAGACCTGCAAACTGTACGTCAGCGTTCTTGGCAGTGATGAAAAATGCGAGGAGACGATCCGGGCGCTGCGCGGCGCAGAAGGATTTATCCGCTACCAGCTGGCACAGAAGCTCGATCTGCGCAATACGCCGCAGCTCACCTTTCTCGCGGACCGCTCGATCTCGTACGGCATGCACATGTCGGAAATGATCGACCGCCTGAGAGAGAACGGCGGTATGGACGGCTCGGAGAATAGTACGGACGAAAATGACCAGACGACGTGATTTTGAGAAAATCAGTGAAGTGATCGGGAATGCCGGATGCATCGCGGTAGCCGGCCATCTGCATCCCGACGGGGACTGCGCGGGCTCTGTGCTCGCGCTTTCCGCATATCTGAAGAAAGAGTTTCCCGGAATCCCGGTGGATACCTATCTTGAAGAGATGCCTTCCTGTTTTGACTATCTGCCCGGTATGGAAGGTATAAAAAGTGAGGACGACGGCGGATCGCCCGATCTTTTATTTCTTCTTGACACCAGCGCGCCGGACCGCGTCGGCGCGGCGCCGGGAATCCTTGCCAGGGCAAAACGGGTCGTCCTCATCGATCATCACATAAGCAATCCCGGCTTCGGCGATCTCAATGTGATCGAACCGGATAAAAGCTCTGCTTCCGAAGTGCTGTATACGCTCCTCGATCCCGAAAAGATCGATCTGTCCTGCGCGTCTGCGCTTTACACCGGCATCGTCCATGACAGCGGGATTTTCCGTTATTCCTGCACCGGGCCGGAAACGCTCCGGATCGCGGCGGATCTGATTTCCAGAGGCGTCCCGTTCACCCGGATCATCGAGAAGACCTTCGAGGAAAGATCCTATACGGAAACACGAATTCTCGGAGAAGCGCTGCGTACGGCCCGCCTCTTCGCGGGCGGTCGGGCAGTCATATCATCCGTAACGAGGGAGACCATGCTTCATTTCGGTGCGGAAAAGCGCGACGTAGACGGTGTCGTCGCGGAGCTCCGCAAAACGGCAGGCTGTGAAGCGGCGGTCTTTCTGTATCCGGCTGATACGGGATATAAGGCGTCTCTGCGAAGCAGATCCTTCCTCGACGTATCAAAGGTCGCGGCGCTCTTCGGCGGAGGCGGGCATATCCATGCCGCGGGCTGCAGTATGGATATGGATCTTGCGGAAGCGGAGAATCTTCTCATGAAGGCAGTGGAAGAAGCTCTCGTCCGCAGTGATGAAAATGCGGACGATATGCGGAAGGATGCGGTCGGTCTATGAACGGTGTTTTCGCTCTTTATAAAGAAAAAGGATATACATCGTTCGATGCCGTGGCGATCCTCCGCGGCATTCTTCATGAACGGAAGATAGGACATGCCGGGACGCTCGATCCTGCTGCCGAAGGCGTGCTTGTGATCGTCTGCGGAAGCGCCACGAAGCTCGTCGATTACTTCAATGACGAAGACAAATCCTATGAGGCGAAGCTTCTGCTCGGTGTCACGACCGATACGCAGGACATGACCGGCGAGATCCTGTCACGGCACAGCGTCGCGGTATCGGAGGAGGAACTTTCCGCCGTCCTGGAAAACTTCCGCGGTGATATCCGCCAGATCCCGCCGATGTATTCTGCCGTCCAGATCGACGGAAAACGGCTCTACGATCTCGCGCGGAAAGGGAAAACCGTAGAACGCAAGCCCAGGAACGTGCACATATCGGAACTGACGGTCATCGACACGTCCCTTCCGAGCGTATCGCTGCGAGTCACCTGCTCGAAGGGAACCTATATCCGTACGCTGTGCAATGATATCGGCGAAGCACTCGGCTGCGGCGGCGCAATGGAAGATCTGCTCAGGATACGGAGCGGCGCCTTTACTCTCAAGGACGCGAAGACGCTGGACGGGATCCGCGAGGCTGTACGGCGCGGCGATCTTTCGTTCGTGCACCCGGTCGATGAATTCTTCCCGGACTGTCCGAAGATATACGTCGGTGAGGAGTATGCCGCGCTGCTTGTCAACGGAAACCCGCTGCCGAAAGATCTGTGCCGTATGTTTCCGGGCATTCAGCGCTTCCGTATGTATCTGCCAGATGGAAAGTTTGTAGGCGTATATACGAGACGGGAAGGCCGGGGCCGTATTTATCCGGAAAAGATCTTTCCCGAATAAGCGGCAAAACGACGCATCTGGACGGAATCCGGAAAACGCCCGTCTGCCGCATGGAGCAGTGACATGAAAGTTTTCAATACGTTACCGGAGCATTGTCCGGCAGAATATACGGCGGTCACGATCGGCAAATTCGACGGTCTGCACAGGGCGCACCGCATGCTGATCGAAAAAACCGTCGCCGCGGCAAAAGAAAGAGGCTGCGCGTCTCTTGTCCTTTCATTCGATATCGCGCCGCAGATGATCCTGTCCGCGGAGGAACGGGAAGACGAACTGCGGAAGATGGGGGTCGATATCCTGATCGCCGTCCCGCTTTGCGCCGCGATCA
>JAFOIS010000291.1 GCA_017420605.1 Lachnospiraceae bacterium
CCTTGCGGCGTATATGCTGTGGAAGGAGGACGGCGAGACGCTTCCGGATTATCTGGATCATAAGGTCTTTGCCGGCGCTATCTCGGTGACGCTCATGGCAGAAGAGGAGGAGATCGAGGGCTTCGACCGCTTCCTTGCCCGGTACGTCAAGGGACTCGAGGTCGAAAAGGCCGCGATCCGGTCATAAATGTGCCGCGCGGAAGCGCGGATCGGACAAAACAAAAAAGCGGCTTTCGCCGCTTTTTTGTTTGGATTCTGTTCAATTGTCCGGACCGGTTTATCCGCGTCCCGCCGCTTTAAGAAGCCTTGCACGGATACGGCCGAGGAAGGTCTTCTTGACCGGGGCCGCTTCGATCTTGCCGTGCAGGCCTTTGACGCTCACGATATAGATGCCGCTCACTTCGGCGCGGACTTCTTTTTTGAGCGGGATGCTGTCGTAGATCTTCTCGTCCGAGATCAGGGACATGATCTTCGGACCGACTTTGGCTTTGACGACCGGGACTTTGGTCCGGCGCATCATCTTCGGCGCCTTGTCGATCACGACCTGCGGCAGGCCGGAATCCTTGAGCGGCATACGTTTTTTGTCGATGATCAGCATGGTGACAGGCTGTTTGGCCGCTTCGAGCTGCGCCTGCTGTTCCTGCTGTTTCTTGTCCATCCGTTTGCCGACGAAATAGAGCGCGACGAGCGCGCCGGTAATAAGGACGACCGCGGCAAGGACGATGATCTGCCAGGTCGCAATAAGGATGATCGGGGTCGTGTGCATAACTGCCTCCTCATTTGCAAAAAAGTGTATACATATAGTAACACGGTTCGCGCCATCCCGCAATCGGAAATACCTTGCGCCGCTGTTCCGGCGTATGGTAGACTGATGCAGAATGTATAAGAAGGAAATGCATCGCAGGCCGGACGGCATTTACGCGGCCGCCCCGCGCGGCAGGGAGACAGACTTGGAAGAGAAACCGAAAAAAAAGAATTCGAGGAGCGAGCGCAGAAAGCGTTCCAGAAGGCGCAAGCAGGAGATCCGGAAGCAGAAGCTGCAGGCGCTCCACGACGCCGTGCTGCATTCGATCCCCGATCAGTATATTGACCTTTATCCGCGCGCCCGTATGATGGAGCGTCATTTCACCGTGCACATCGGGCCGACGAACTCCGGCAAGACGTACGATGCCGTACAGGCGCTCATGAAAGCGGAATCCGGCGTATACCTCGGACCGCTCAGGCTCCTTGCCTATGAACAGTACGAGAACCTCAACCGGAAAGAGGTGCCCTGCAATCTTCTGACCGGCGAAGAGCGGTACGATACGGAGGGCGCGAAGATCACGGCCTCCACGATCGAAATGTGTGATTTCTCGCGCACGTACGACGTCGCGGTCATCGATGAAGGGCAGATGGTCGGCGATCTCGAGCGGGGCGGCGCCTGGACGGCGGCGATCCTCGGCCTGTGCGCCGAGGAGATCCATCTGTGCGCCTCGGAGAATGCCGAGGAGATCCTGCTGAAGCTCATCGAAGAGTGCGACGACGATTACGACGTGGTCTATCACGAGCGGCAGACGCCCCTCCTCGTCGAGGACAGGAGCTTCCGCTTCCCGGGCAGCGTCCAGCCGGGAGACGCGCTCATCGTCTATTCCCGCCGCTCGGTCCACGCGGTCGCGGCGGAGCTGCAGCGGCACAAGATCCCCTGCAGCATGATCTACGGCGCCCTGCCGTACGACGTGCGGCACGAGCAGGCAAGGCGGTTCGCCGAAGGCGAGACCAAGGTCGTCGTCGCGACGGACGCGATCGGGATGGGCCTCAACATGCCGATCCGGCGGATCGTTTTCCTTGAGATGCAGAAGTTCGACGGCTTCGAAAAACGGGATCTGCGCTCCGACGAGATCAAGCAGGTCGCGGGACGCGCGGGCCGCTACGGCATTTATGAAGAGGGCTACGTATCCTCGCTCGGCCAGCGCCCGTTTATCCGGCACGGCCTGAAAGCAAAGGACAAGCCGGTCGAAAAGGCGGTCATTTCCTTCCCGGAATCGCTCCTCGATATCGACGCCTCCCTTCTCGATCTTCTCAAGCGCTGGGCGGAGATCCCGGTCCACGAAGGCTACATGCGCGAGAACCCGCAGCGGGCGATCCGGCTTACGGAGATCGCGGGCGAGTGGAGCAAGGACAAGTATTTCCTGTACCAGTGCATCACCATTCCCTTTGACGAAAAGGACAACCGCCTGCTTTCGCTCTGGCGGGAAATGGTGCAGCTCGAAGCCTACGGCGAAACGCTTCCGTTCGACGATTACATTCCCTATGTTCCGAAGCGCCGCCAGACGGCCGACGATCTGGAAAAGCTGACGCAGAGTTACGCCCGGTGCGACCTTCTCTATAGTTATGCTGACAAATTCCATCATACCGAGGCGATCCCCGACATCATGGAGGCGAAGCGGTACCTTTCGACCGCGATCATGCATGTTCTGGCGAAAGAAAAGCTCCGGTCCCGCAGGTGCCGGATGTGCGGCCGCGAGATCCCGTGGAATTATCCGCACGCCGTGTGCGAGCGGTGCATGAGCTACCGCCGCTGGCGCCGGAACTGGGAAAAGGATCTCGACAACGATTACCTCCCGGCGGAGGCTTACGATACGCTCGAGGATCCGGACGAAGAAACCCATTGACAGCCTTTCCGCATTGTGCTACGTTATTTATGGTCGAAGTGACCAAAAATAAATGACGGAAAGGATGCAGCGTCTATGGAGCCGGAGCGGGACCGCCTTTATATCACGGTAGATCTCCTTATCATGACCGTTCGCAGCGGACAGCTTCTGCTGCTTCTATCGAGACGGAAGAGACCGCCCTGCGAAGGTATGTGGGCGCTTCCGGGAAGATTCGTCGGGGCGGAGGAATCCGCGGAAGAGGCGGCGGGAAAGCTCCTTGCGGAAATGCTTCCCGTCCCGGATCCTTTCATGGAACAGGTATATACCTTCTCCGACGTTGCGCGGGATCCCCGCGGGCGGGTGGTCTCGATGGCGTATCTGATAAGCGTCCCCTGGCCGAAACTGGAGCCGCTTCTTTCCGAGCCGGGAACGATACTGCGCAGTTTCCATCTTACGGCCGAAGGAGAGAGGATCTGCCTTACGGATGAGAGCGGCGCGAGCGTTGCGGAAGAGGAACTTGCCTTCGATCATGCGCGCATCATCCGTACGGGCCTTATGCGTCTGCGGGGCAAGATCGATTACTCTGAGATCGGCTTCCGTTTCCTCGAAGATCCGGACGCGTTTTCCCTTGGCGAACTGCAGAGCGTGTTTGAGGCTGTTCTGGACAGCAGGCTGGACACCAGCAATTTCCGCCGCTTTATTCTGTCGCGGTACCAGAGGGACGGCCGGCTTTCGGAGATCTGCAAAGAAGAAAAACGGGGCCGGGGCCGGCCCGCGGTATTATATCGTCTGGAAACAGGAAACCACGCTGAAAACAGGAGGGAAGAAAAATGAAGGATCGCCGTTTTCTCATCGCAGTAGATATGC
>JAFOIS010000292.1 GCA_017420605.1 Lachnospiraceae bacterium
GAGCGGGACGGCGTACGTCGACGGCGAAGCGGAGGGGCATACCTGGAATGCCGTCCGGGTCGGCGGGGAGACGTATTACATCGACGCGACCTTCCTCGACGCCGGGCATGATTCGTATTTTCTGTTTACGAGAAATGAGTTCGGAGACCGGGAAGCGGAGGATTACTGGTTTTTACCGTGGTAAATACCGACAGGCACTGTAGGCTATAACACGGCGGAGCTTGAAGTCGTCGGCACCGCAAAACGGTACGGCTATCAGTACCGCTGTATCGTAACGGATGCGCACGGCGGGATGGTGACTTCCAAAGCGGCGGTGCTGACGGTGGAATAGACCTTCATGAAAGTTCATACACGGGACCTTCGGGGCGGCGGAAGCGGATCATGCGGTCGCCGCCCTTCTTGCGGCATCTTCTGTATTGTGCTATCATGAACAACGTATAAGTTTGGGGTAAAAGACTCCAAACGAAAGAAGCGACCGGGAGGCACACATGGAAACAAAGGGAAGGTATTACATTACGACAGCGATCGCCTATGCGTCGGCCAAGCCGCACATCGGCAATACATATGAGATCGTGCTGGCGGACGCCATCGCGCGCTATAAACGGATGGAAGGCTACGACGTCTTCTTCCAGACCGGCACGGACGAGCACGGCCAGAAGATCGAAGGCAAGGCGGTTGCGGCCGGCATGGAGCCGCAGGCCTACGTCGACAGGACAGCCGCCGAGATCCGCAGGATCTGGGACCTTATGAACACGTCCTACGACAAGTTCATCCGGACGACCGACGACTATCACGTGAAACAGGTCCAGAAAATGTTCCGCCGCATGTACGAAAAGGGCGACATTTACAAGGGCGAGTATGCCGGCATGTACTGCAAGGCCTGCGAGTCGTTCTATACGGAATCGCAGCTGGAGGGCGGCAAATGCCCGGACTGCGGAGGCCCGGTGGAGCCCGCGAAGGAAGAGGCGTATTTTTTCAGAATGAGCAAGTACGCCCCGCGGCTCATCGACTACATCAACGAACATCCGGAATTTATCCAGCCGGTGGCGCGGAAGAACGAGATGATGAACAATTTCCTTCTGCCGGGCCTTACCGATCTGTGCGTTTCCCGCACGTCCTTCAAATGGGGCATCCCGGTGGATTTCGACGACAAGCACGTCGTTTACGTCTGGCTCGATGCCCTGACGAACTACATCACCGGCATCGGCTACGACGCCGACGGGAATTCGGAGCCGCGCTTTGCCTATAACTGGCCGGCGGACCTGCACCTCATCGGGAAGGATATCATCCGCTTCCATACGATCTACTGGCCCATTTTCCTGATGTCCCTCGACCTGCCGCTGCCGAAGCAGGTCTTCGGCCATCCGTGGCTCCTCATGAACGGCGGCAAGATGAGCAAGTCCAAGGGGAACGTGATGTATGCGGACGACCTCGTTTCGCTTTTCGGCGTGGACGCGGTCCGGTATTTCGTGCTGCACGAGATGCCGTACGACAACGACGGCATCATCACCTGGGATCTTCTCATCGAGCGGATCAACACGGATCTTGCGAATACGCTCGGGAACCTCGTGAACCGTACGGTCGCGATGGAGAACAAGTACTTCGGCGGCGCCGTCGCCAAGCCCGCGGAGGGCGTATCCTTCGGCGAGGCGTACGACGCGTACGATGAAGACCTTGCCGAAACGGCGCGGAAGGTCTTTGCGAATGTTTCGGAGAAAATGAAGGAGCTGCGCGTCGCGGACGCGATCACCGAGATCTTTACGCTCTTCAAGCGCTGCAACCGTTACATCGACGAGAACGAGCCCTGGGTCCTCGCCAAGGATCCGGCGAAGAAAGAGCGGCTTTCCGCGGTGCTCTACAACCTGCTCGAAGGGATCAGCACCGGCGCGATGCTTCTTGCCCCGTTCCTTCCGGAAACGGCGGAAAAGATCCTGTCCCAGACCGGTGCGAAGGCCGTGCCGTTCGACGAGATCCCCGTCTGGGGCAAGTATCCGGACGGCGGACACGTCACGGAGAAGCCGGAGATCCTCTTCGCGCGCCTCGATATGAAGGAAATGAAGCCGAAGATCGAAGCGGTCTGCCCGGGCGCGTTCGGCGATGAAGAGACGGAAGGAAAGAAGCCGGAAGCAAAGAAAGACGCCCCGGCGAAGGCGGAAGAAGCGAAGAAGGAAGCCCCGGCCGGAGAGGCGCCGGCTGCGGAAGGAAAAGCGGAGATCACGTACGACGCCTTTGACGCGATGGAGTTCCGCGTCGGCGAGATCCTCGAGTGCCGCGAGGTCGAGAAATCGAGGAAGCTTCTTTGCTCGAAGGTCAGCATCGGCAGCCGTATCCTGCAGATCTGCTCCGGCATCAAGGAATACTACAAGCCGGAAGATATGGTCGGCCGGAAGGTCATGGTGCTCGTGAACCTGAAGCCCCGGAAGATGGCCGGCCTTCTCTCCGAAGGCATGCTCCTTTGCGCCGAGGATGAAAACGGCGCGATCTCGCTCATGACCCCGGCGGATCCGTCCATGCCGGCCGGCTCGGTGATATGCTGAGAGGCGTGATCGATACCCACGCGCATTACCACGACGCGGCGTTCGACGGCGACCGTGCCGTGCTCATTCCTTCCCTTTTTGAGGAAGGGATCGAAGCCGTCGTGGACGTTGCGGCGGAGAAAGCTTCGCTTGCGGCAGTCCTGAAACTTGTGAAGGAGCAGCCGGCGGAGCGCGCGCCGCACAGCGGTCCCGGCGCGGCGGCGGAACGTCCGCGGCCGGTGATCTTCGGCACGGCGGGGCTTCACCCGGACGAGGTCGGAGATCTTGACGAAGAGACCGAAGGCGTGATCCGGAGGATGCTTCTGGAGCCTAAGATCGTCGCAGTCGGCGAGATCGGTCTCGACTATCACTGGATGGTGCAGCCGAAGGACGTGCAGGAGCGCGCGTTCCGGCGCCAGATCGCGATTGCGAAGGAGTTCGGGAAGCCCGTCGTCATCCATTCCCGCGAAGCGGCGGAGGATACGATGCGTATCGTCCGCGAAGAAAACGCGGCGGAAAACGGCGGGATCATGCACTGTTATTCCTATGCGGCGGAACAGGCGAAGGACTACGCCCGCATGGGGTTTTATCTCGGCGTCGGCGGGGTGATCACCTATAAGAACGGCAGGAAACTCAGGGAATCGGTCCTTGCCGTCGGGATTGACCGGATCGTTCTCGAGACGGACTGCCCGTATCTTTCGCCGGAGCCAAACCGCGGGAAGCGGAACGATTCCCGGAACCTTGCATACGTTGTTACGGCGCTGGCAGATCTTTTCGGCCTTCCGGAGGAAGAAGTGATCCGGATCACGGCGGAAAACGCCAGGAAAGTGTTTCACATTTAAGAAAAGGAGAAGTCCCGGATGGATCAGAAACAGTTTTTTACCGGTTATGACGCGCATCTCTTCGGACACGGCACGCATTACGAGCTTTATGAGAAACTCGGCGCGCACCTTACGGAGGAGGGCTGCGTCTTCGACGTCTGGGCGCCGCACGCCGAAGCCGTTTCGGTCGTCGGCGATTTCAACGGCTGGGACCCGGATAAGGACCCGATGACGAAGATCGAGGAGATCGGCGTCTGGGAGGCAAAGGTCCCGGGAGCGGTAGAGGGCCAGCTTTATAAGTTCTTCATAACGGCGAAGGACGGCCGCAGGTTCGAAAAGGCGGATCCCTTCGCGCGGTCCGCGGAGCTTCGTCCGAAGACCGCTTCCCGGATCGCCGATGAATCGAAGATCCGGTGGACCGACGCCGCGTATCTGAAGAAGCGGAACAAGACCGACCCGGTCGATGCGCCGGTCTCGATCTACGAATGCCATATCGCTTCCTGGAAACGGCATCCGTTCGTGAACGAAGGCGTCGAAGGCAGCTATACCTACCGTGAATTCGCGGTCAGTATCGCCGAATACTGCCGGGAAATGGGCTACACGCACCTCGAGCTCCTCGGCATCGAGGAATATCCGTTCGACGGCTCCTGGGGCTATCAGGTGACCGGGTACTTTGCGCCGACAGCCCGGTACGGGACGCCGGAGGACTTCGCCTGGATGATCGATTACCTGCATTCGCAGGGGATCGGCATCATCCTGGACTGGGTGCCCGCGCATTTCCCGAAGGACTCCTACGGCCTTTCGGAATTCGACGGGGAAGCCCTTTACGAATACGGCGATCCGCGCAAGGGCGAGCATAAGGAATGGGGCACGAAGGTCTTCGACTACGGCCGGCCCGAGGTCTGCAACTTCCTTTCCGCGAGCGCACTCTACTGGGTCGAGAAAATGCATCTCGACGGTCTCCGCGTCGACGCGGTGGCTTCGATGCTTTATCTCAACTACGCGAGAAAAGACGGCGAGTGGATCGCCAACAAATACGGCGGAAAAGAGAATCTCGAGGCGGTCGAGTTCTTCAGGCATATCAATAACGTCATCCGGGGGAGGAATCCGGGCGTCATGATGATCGCCGAGGAATCCACGGCCTGGCCGGGCGTCACGCACAGTCCGGATGACGGAGGCCTGGGCTTCACGTTCAAGTGGAATATGGGCTGGATGCACGACTTCCTGGAATACATGAAGCTCGATCCGTATTTCCGCGGCAACAACCACAACAAGATGACGTTCTCGTTCACGTACTGCTTCAGCGAGAACTACGTGCTCGTGCTCTCGCACGACGAGGTGGTGCACCTGAAGTGCTCCATGCTCGAGAAGATGCCGGGCCTGGGCGGCGATAAGTTCGCGAATCTGCGCGCCGGCTATACCTACATGCTCGGCCATCCGGGCAAGAAGCTCCTTTTCATGGGGCAGGAATTCGGCCAGAGACGGGAGTGGAGCGAAGCGAGGGAGCTTGACTGGTTCCTTCTGGCGGAGCCGGAGCACCGCCAGCTGCAGTCGTATGTGGGCGCGCTCAACCGTCTGTACCGGAAATGCCCTGCGCTGTACGCGGGAGACCGCGGATACCAGTCCGTGGAATGGGTCAATGCGGACGACGCGAACCGGAGCATCTACAGTTTCGTGCGCTGGTCGGCTGACGGGAAGGACGACCTTCTCTTTGTGGTGAACTTTACGCCGGTGGCCTATCCGGACTACCGGGTCGGCTGCTTTGTCCGCGGCCGCTATACGCTCGCCCTTCTTTCGGAAGGCCCGGGCATGGGCGGCGAAGGCGGCGGCAGGATCTACATTTCCCGGTCGCTGCGGCCCCGCGACTGGCAGAAGACCGATCCGGCCGGCTGGGAGGAGAAGGGCTTTTGGGATCCGGAAAAGACGGTGTTCACGACACGGAAATCGGAATGTGACGGCAAGCCGTACAGCATCGGCTTCCCGCTTCCGGCATACGGCGCGGCGGTCTTCCGTTTCCGCGCGAAATAAAGGCACGAACACGCGGCCGCATGCCGCTTTCATCCATGCGGGAGGCCGCATGTAAGCTGCGGCGCGCCGGCGCGCCCAAGGAGGCAGTATGAAAACGTTTCTTATGGAAAACAACGCGGACAGTATCCGGTTTCTCGGCCGTACCCTGATCCCTGCGGACAAAAAGGAGATCTTTTTCGATTACAGCGGCACCGGCATGGAATTCCGCTACATCGGCAGGGTCCTGACCTGTCATTTCAACGCGGTCGCGGGTGACGAGCCGTCGAGCGTGTTCGCGCCGAAGAGCATAGCGAAATGGAAGGTCTGGCCCCGTGTCGCCGTATATCTTGACGGAAGCGACGAGCCGCACCGGATCATCACCGTCGACAGGCCGGACAAGGACGAGATCATCTTTTCCAGCTGTGAGAAAGAGGATCACGTCATCCGGATCGTGAAGCTGACGGAGATCGTAAAAAGCGGCCTCTCGGCGGATTCCTTCTTCGGCGACGGCACGATCCTGCCGGTAAAGACGGCGAAAAAGCCGGTCATAGAGTTCGTCGGGGATTCCATAACGTGCGGATTCGGGATCCTTGCCCGACCGGAAACGGCGTGGTTCTACGGCGAACACGAAGACTTCACGAAAACCTACGCGTACCTGACGGCGAAAGCGCTGGGCATGGAGGCGCAGGCCGTATCCTGCTCCGGCTTCTGCGTGAAAATGAAGGACTGGAACGGGCGTCTTTACGGCATTGCGGAAATGTATCCCTACACCGATATCTGGCGCCAGGAGATGAACGGCGAATCCCCGGAACTGTGGGATTTCAAGCATCATCACGCGGATATCGTCGTCATCAATCTCGGCTCCAACGACGCCGGCGGCGTCGCCATTTCCAAGGATCCGCAGAAGGCCGAGGACGCCTTCGAGGAGGATTATTACAACCTCATTGCGGATATCCGCGCGCGCAACGGCCTCTATACGAAGATCGTGTGCGTGCTCGGCGACATGCAGTATTATCTCTATGACCGGATCGCGGCCGCCGCAAAGCGGTTTATCGCCGATACCGGCGATACGAAGGTCTATGTGAAGAAGCTTATGCCGGGCGACAACTTTGACGTGCGCGGCGCGGCGAACCATCCGGGCGTGATGGCGGGAGAGAGGATGGCAAAGGAACTTACGGCGTTCCTTTCTTCGATCTGAACGGGAAAGATCCCGAAAAGGCGGCATCGCCGCCGGAACGGAGGCGGCGAGCATGCTCGAGGATACGGGGATCTCATTCGAAGATCTGGAAGAGGAAAGAAAGCCGGTGATCGGATACGCGTCCGGCACGTTCGACCTCTTTCATACCGGGCATCTGAACCTCTTAAGGC
>JAFOIS010000293.1 GCA_017420605.1 Lachnospiraceae bacterium
AAAGCCCATATATACCGGTACCCCGGACGCGCTTTGTTCAACCAGGAAAAATCGAAATTGATGCAAACGAAAGGGCAGTTATCGGAAAGCGCAATGCTGCTTTTTCGTTTGCACCACCTTCGATTCTTTCCTTAACGATTTGCCGGGATCATCAGATCGAATACCGACCTTATATAGCCTGAGGCTGCACAGTACGGGCATCCGCCGTTACGGGGCTGCTTTTCTGATCCAAAGATCAAGATCCACCGCTTCTTCGATGCCCGGGACCGTACCGCTCTCCGAATACTGCCACAGATCGAAGCGGTAAGGCGTCACCGGCACCGGGTCGTAACCGGCATACCAGACCGGATACTCCGAAAGAGCTTCCATATCGTAGACAAGCGCCTCCCACAGGAGGTTCGTATAGATCATCGGTTGATAGCCGGCTTCCTCTATACGCCGGCAGAAGGCAAGCGCATTTTCTGTGAACTGCGAAAGACGGACGCTGTCGGTCCTCGCTTCATCTCCCCGGATATGCTCTGTGTCGAATACGAGCGGCAGATCGAGTTCTTCTCCGTCAAGGATCCCGAGGACGAAATCCGCTTCCAGGGCAGCTTCTTCCTCATTTATGGCCTGCGAAAAGAAATATGCGCCTGCCGCAAGCCCGGCCTTTCGGGCACCCGCAAGATTCGTCCGGAACATCCCGTCTTCATTGAGCGAGCCGCTTTCCCCGTAGCCCCGGAAGCCTGCTCGTATCATTACGAAATCGATCCCTGCCGCCCGGACGGCAGCCCAGTCGATCTCTCCCTGGTGTGAAGAGACGTCGATGCCGCGAAGGCATTCATATCCTTCCGCCTCATATACGATAAAGCCATCCTCTTTGCGGAAAGCGGAAAGGTCATAGTCATTTCCGGGAACGCTCCGCACAATGCGCGACGCGAGGATGTCCGTCATTTCCGGCGTGATGTACGGAATGTTTGAAAGATCCATCGCCTTGAGGTCTGCGATCGTCTCCGGCATCGTAAAAGACGGTTCCGTTTCCGGCTCCCCCTCGGCTGCCCCGTCCGCCGTCTCCGCCGTTTCCGAGTCTTCCGATCCTGCCTCTTCCGAACAGGACGTCTCAGCCCCGGTCTCTTTCGCAGCGGACACCTCACTGGACGCCGCGGATCCGGCTTCTTCCGCTGCAGATGTTCCGGATCCCGCCGCCTCCTGCCCGGATAACGCCGGCATGCTTTCCGTCCCGCCGGCCGGCGATGCCGCTCGGCTGCCCTCTCCCGCTGCCGGTCCGGCCGAGAGAGCGCAGGATGTGAGTATCGCGGCAAGAAGCATCGCCGTGATGATCCCTATGTGTTTTTGATGCTGTGTCTTTTTCATCGAACCCTTCCCGGCAATGCTTCTGCGCCGCCTTTCTTGACGAAGAACGGCAAAAGAGATAAAAAGAAAGAAAAGACTGCCCACCCGGAGTACGAATATGTCTGATAACGCGATCGCTTCCAGGATCCGCCTTCTGAATACGGAATCCGCCTTCCAGATCCTTGCCCGCGCAAACGAGCTGGAAGCGCAGGGCCGGCACATCATCCACTGCGAGATCGGACAGCCGGATTTCAAAACGCCGCCGCATATCATCGAGGCGGCATACAAAGCCATGAAAGACGGCTATACCGGCTACACGCCCACATCCGGCTATGCGGACGTCCGCGCCGCGATCGCCGGTCATGTCCGCTCTTATAAAAATGTTCCTGCCAGGGAAGACGAGATCGTGATCGTTCCGGGCGGAAAACCCGTCATGTTCTTTGCCACGCAGCTTCTCGTCGATCCGGGCGATGAAGTCATTTACCCGAACCCCGGCTTTCCGATCTATGAATCGGTGATCCGGTACGCCGGCGGGATCCCCGTTCCGATGCCGCTTCTTGCGGAAAATGATTTCCGTCCCGACTGGAATGCCTTTGAGCGCTCCATCTCGGAAAAGACGAAGCTCCTCATCCTCAACAGCCCCTCCAATCCGACCGGCGCCGTGTTTACGGAGGAAGATATGGAGACCCTTGCCGGGATCCTTGCGCGGCACCCGAAGATCTTCGTTCTCTCCGACGAGATCTACGACCGCCTCGTATTTGCGGGAAACCCCCGCTCCATCGCGTCATTCCCGGACATGAAGGACCGGACGGTCATTCTGGACGGATTCTCCAAAGCTTACGCGATGACCGGCTGGCGGATCGGCTACGGCGTCATGCGCCGGGATCTGGCGGAAAAGATGAGCCTTCTCATGGTGAATTCCAACTCCTGCACAGCCGCGTTCACCCAGATCGCCGCGAAGGCCGCGCTGACCGGACCGCAGGATTTTGTAGAGGAAATGAAAGAAGCGTTCCGGACAAGGCTCGCCTATGTCGTCTCCGCTCTGAACCGGATCGGCGGGATATCCTGCCGCATGCCCGGCGGCGCGTTCTATGCATTCCCGGATATCTCTTCTTTCGGTCTTTCGAGTTATGAATTCAGCAGCCGGCTGCTTACGGAAGGCGGCGTCGCGGCCGCCTGGGGCACTTCCTTCGGAAAATACGGGGAAGGACACCTAAGGCTCAGCTGCGCGACGTCGATGGAAAATCTCAGGACCGGTATGGAACGGATCGCCGCCTTTGCGGACACGCTGCGGTCTTAGGGCAGACGGAAGCTCTGTCCGGTCTTATTCCACGATATATGCTTCCGGATCGATCGACGGGCAGAGGCGCTTCGTGATCTCGACGACCTCTTTGAAGTTTCCGAACGCAACAGGAATGTATCCGTTCTGCCGGCTGATCTCGAACTGACGGAGCTCCGGCTCACCCGGCATGAGGATCTCGTCGATCCCGGGCGCCTTCTTCGCCGCCTTGAGGCCGGTGACGTAATCGTCCATTCTTTCCCTGAACTCCGAAGGATCCATATAGAAGGAAATGTCGATCGCCCCGAACGCATGGCAGATCCCGGGGCCTTTTGCCATATCCTCCGGCGATACGCGGCTGAAGATCCGCATCTTGTCGCCGGCAAGGCCGCCGCTTAAAATGCCGCAGAGGATATCGATCGCAAGGCACAGCCCCGATCCCTTGTAGCTCCTGTCCGCACCGAGCGGAAGGCAGCTTCCCTCGAGCGCCGCCTTTGCGTCCGTCGTGGGAATGCCGTTCCTGTCCTGGGCCCATCCGAGCGGGATCTCTTTGCCCTCCCGGGCGCAGTTCGTGATATTCCCGCGGGCCACGACGCTCGTTGCCATGTCGAGGACGAACGGGTAAGACGTGCCGCAAGGCACCGCGACGGATACCGGATTCGTGCCGACGTGCGGCTCCATGGAGCCGTAATGCGCCACGAACGGAAGGGTATTCGTAAAGGAGAATCCGATCTGATCCTCCGCAAGGGCCATCGTCGAATAATACGCGGCGACGCCGAAATGCGAACTGTTGCGGACCGTCGCGAACGCCATGCCGCACTGCTTTGCTTTCCGGATCGTCTCCTGCATCGCGAAAGTAGAGACGTGCGCGCCGGGCGCGTTGCAGCCGTCGATCACGAGGGCGCCGCCCCGGTCGCTGATGATCTTCGGCTCCGCCCCGGCCAGGATGAACCCTTTGCCGATCTGCGTCGTATACTGCTTAAGACGGGCGATCCCGTGGGAGTTTGTCCCCCGCATGTCGGCATACAGAAGGTTCTGCGTCACTTCTTCTACGCATTGCTCTCCCATCCCGAGGGCGGAGAAAACGCCGGTCAGGATCTTCTTATAACCGTCGATACTGATCTTTACGCCGTCAAACTGCACTGCCATCTTCCTTCTCCTTATCTTCCGGCGCCGGCTCTTCCGGCGTCTTTGCAGCTGTTTCCGCCTCTTTCTTCCCCTTCATCCGGATCGGCATCACGAGAAGGGCGCAGGAAAGCAGAATGAGGACGCAGCCGGCTACGGATCTTCCTGTCAGCACTTCATGAAGGACCGCCGCGCCCACGATAATGCTGGTCAGCGGCTCAAAGGTGGAAAGGAGCGACGTCCGGATCTCGCCGCACAGGAAAACGCCCCTCTGGAAAAACGTGAACCCGATCACCGTGGCCAGAAGTCCGAGGCCGAGATGTGAAAGATGCGCGGCCGGCGTAAAGGAAAAGGTAAGCTTTCCTGTTATGAGCGCCGCGACGAAAAGATGCACCATATTGAAGACGGACAGAAAGAACGTCACCGTATAGGCCGGGATCCGCCGCAGCGTGCTGTGTCCGAGGATCACGACGTAGAAAGAATAGGCAACGCCCGATACCACGGCCAGTATGATCCCCGTAAAGGAGACCTCTCCTCCCGGCGAATACAGAAGCGCGATGCCCAGGGCGCACAGAAGGAGGCATCCGGCCTGTCTCGCGCTGATCTTTTCATGAAAAAGAAGCGTCATCAGCAGCATCACGACCACCGGATACGTAAAATGCAGCGTCGTCGCGAGGCCGGAACTGATATAGTTGTACGAATTGTAGAGCAGGATCGGAACCAGAACATAAAGAAAGGAGAGCCCGTAAAGCAGCAGGAGCTCCTTTTTTCCGACCGCCAGGCTTTGATTGCCGGCGCGCAGGATCACCGCCGCAAAGAGCGCGCCGTAAAAGAAACGGCCGAACGCCGCCATATAGGCATTGCTTCCGCCCGTATAGGCGATCCGCGTAAGAAGCGGCATCAGGCCGAAACATACGGCAGACAGTGTCGCGAAGATCTCTCCCCGGCGCACAGACCTTTTTGCAGCCGAATCCTTATCCATATCCTGTCCGTACCTCCGTATC
>JAFOIS010000294.1 GCA_017420605.1 Lachnospiraceae bacterium
AACGGGACCTGATAAGTCTCGCAGAGCGTCCGGTAGCCGCAGTATTCGTAGGCTTCCGACGTGCGGTCCCCGATCCAGGAGCCCTCCGCCACCGTAAGGTCCCCGAAATGCTGCTCCTGCAGATACTCGATGATCCCCGCGACGACTTCCGTGTGCGTCGTCGCGCCGTACTCCGCCGGCGACGGCGTAACGAGGTTCGGCTTGATGCCGATCCTTGTCTTCCGGTCCCCGATCCGCGAGGCAAGATCCGCCGCATAAAGCAGCGTCTTTGTCATTTCCTTATAACCGGTCCCGGCGATCCGGAGGATCTGGTCGTTCCGGATCATTTCTGTTCCCTCTTTTTCTTTGCCGCGCGCTTCTTGACGCTGTATCCGAACGTGCCAGTCTTCTTGCCGAGCCGGTTGTAACTGCCGTGGTTGTACGCAACGAGACGCATCGCGTCGAAATCGAGCGCGCCCCGCTTCGACATATACTGCCCGTCGACCCGCACGGCGGTGACGCTCGCAAGGAACATGTGATGCGAGCCGAGATCGGTATCGGAGACCACCTTGCACTCGATACTCACCGGCGATTCCGCGATGATCGGACAGCGCACCGTTTTTCCGGGGAGGGGCGTGAGGCCGCAGGCCTCCCATTTATCGATATCCCGCCCGGAGCGGACGCCGCAGAAATCCATCGCACGGGCAAGCTCTTCCGTCACAAGATTGATGACGAACTCTCCCGTGCTGCGGATCATTTCAAAGGAATGTCTTTTGGGCTGAACGGAAATGTAGACCATCGGCGGGTCCGAGCAGGTCGTGCCGGTCCAGGCGATGGTGATGATGTTGGTCTCCCCGCCCATATCCCCGCAGCTTACCATGACCGCGGGCAGCGGATAGAGCACGTTTCCGGGTTTCAGATCGATGCGCTCCGTATTCGGTTCCATTTCCTATACTCCTTGCAGATCGCATAAGGCTGCCGTTTTGGTCTTTGTACTATACCAAATCGCCGGACGGCCTGTCAATGCCCGCCCGTCCGCACGGCCGATGCCGTATTACCGGCGTTCCGCAGTCCGCCTCCCGTACGGGCCCCTTCACGAAATCTGAATCCCGGCTTTGCGCGTTCATTTACGGATACATTTCTATATGCTATACTGCTTGTAAAAGGAGTATTCTGCAGGATATGAAGATCAGACACACCGAAGAAAAAGACCTTGCGCGGATCCTTGCGATCTATGCCTCGGCCCGCGCGTTTATGAAAGACCACGGCAACCCGAACCAGTGGGGCCCGCGGAACTGGCCTCCGGAGGCCCTCCTCCGCGAAGACATCGCCGCCGGCAAAAGCTATGTGTGCGTAAACGCGGACGATACCGTCGTCGGAACGTTCTTTTTTACGCAGGGGCCGGACATAGAGCCCACCTACCGGATCATCACCGGCGGCGCCTGGCTCGACGACAGCCCGTACGGCGTCGTCCACCGCATCGCGACCGATCATTCGGAAAAGGGGATCGGCGCCTTCTGTCTTGACTGGGCTTACGAACAGTGCGGGCATCTCCGCATCGATACGCACGGCGACAATTACGTCATGCAGAACCTGCTTGGAAAACTTGGCTTCGTCCACTGCGGCACGATCTACGTCACGGAAGACGAATTCCCGAGGCTTGCGTACGAAAAATCAGCGGCCATATCCGCAGCTGGAAAATAAAAGGGATCAGGAAATACATCTTCCGCAATTTCCCGGAAAGGGCAGCATATGAGAATCACAGATGTCCGGATCACGCCGGTCGCGGTACCCCGTAAACCCTCCTCTTCCGAATCCGGGCCGCCGCAGCTTCTTTCCGCGATCCTCATCGAGCTCGATACCGACGACGGGATCACCGGCATCGGCGAAAGCCCGTGGCAGAATGCCCGTTCCCCGGAGCTTCTTGAAAGCGCCGGATCCTTTCTTATGGGAAATGACCCCCGGAACATCAACCTTCTTATGCGGGAAGTCCGCAGCCGGTACAGTTCCGCCGTCCGGAGCTGCACTGAGCCGGCCGGCATCTTCTCCGGCATCGAAGCAGCGCTCTGGGACATTCTCGGCAAACGCACCGGTCTGCCGCTTTATAAGGTATTCGGCGGCGCCTACCGGAAAAGGATCGAATTTGCCGGCAGGATCGAAACGGGCAATACGGAGAGAATGGAAAAAGCGGCCGCAGCTTATGCTTCGGAAGGCTTCCGCGTGCTCTCATTTGACGCCTGTCTTTCAGAAGAAGAGGATCGTGCCGCCGCTGCCGCGGTGCGTCGCGGCGCGCCGGACCGGAAGGTGAAGCTCCGCATCGATGCCGCCGGATCCTGGTCTCCCGATGAGGCGGTCCGGAGGATCAACGCCCTTGCGCCGTACGGCCTCGAATGCATTGACCGGCCGGCGGATATGCACGACCCTGCGGCGCTGAAAACGGTCCGCTCCGGCGTCCGGATCCCGCTTGCAGGATACGACGAGCGCTGGATGACGGGCGACGTCCTTGCCGCCGTCAAAGCGGACTTGCTCGACTATATCCATATCGGCGGGCGGATGGCCGCCGGCTATGACGCCTCCCGGATATGTGCGGGCATCGCGGAGGCGGCCGGGATCCAGTGCATTTATCATATCACGCCCGGACTCGGGATCGCCCTTTCGATGGATCTCCATATGATCGCCGCAACCGCGAACTGCACGCTGGCCGCCGAAGGGTACGGATACCCGGCCCTCGAAGACGACGTTATCCGGGGCGGGAAACTTGTATTTTCCGGCCCGTACTGCGCTGTCCCCGGGTCGCCCGGCATCGGCGTTTCACCGGATCCGGACAGGATCGCAAAATACCATGAGCTTTATGTCCGGGAGGTCCTTTGCGGAAGCTCCCCGGCAAATACGGAGAAAGGAGGAGCGCCGGCATGAAGATCACCGATATCAGGGCGACGCCGGTCGCCGTCCCGCTCCGCAAAGCGGATACAAAATCAAAAATGCGGAAAGGTCCGAACGCTGTTATCGCCGTCATCGTCGAAGTGTACACCGACGAGGGCATCACCGGCATCGGGGAGACGCCGGCCGTGCTCGGCCTCGATCTTTCGGCCGCGATCGTAAACAGCGCAAAACCGATCCTTTCGGGGCGCGACCCCTCTGACATCAACGTGCTCATGAAGCGGCTTTACGTGATGTACAACGCGAACCACCTGCACATCCATGCCGCCTGCTGGGCATTTTCCGGCATTGAACTTGCGCTCTGGGATATCATGGCAAAAAAGGCCGGCGTCCCGCTTTACGAACTCTGGGGCGGCGCGTTCCGGAAGCGCATCGAACTCATCGGCATCATCGAGCGCCAGGAGGCGGAAGGGATCGAAAAAGAAGCCCGGCGGCTTGCCGGCGCCGGTTATAAAACGATCTACACAAAGCTCGGCATGGATCCGGACGACGACGTGGAAGCGGTGGCGGCCATGCGCCGCGGCGCCCCCGACCCGTCCGTCGTGATCTGCGGAGACGCAAACCAGGCCTGGCCGGCCGGCGTAGCAGTGGAGACGATCAACCGCATGGCGCCCTACGGCATGGGCTGGATCGAACAGCCCACGATCCGGTATGACCTCCGGGCGCTGAAGGACGTCAGAGACCGGATCACCGTACCGGTCCTCGGCCATGAAGTGAACTGGACAATGTATGATCTCGTCAACGTCCTCCGGGAAGACTGCGTCGATTGCGTCAAGCTCGACGGGCGTTTCGACGCCGGCTATACAGGCGTCCGGATCAGCGCCGGCATGGCCGAAGCAGCCGGGATCCCCTGCGTGCATCATTCCTTCTTCCAGCTCGGCATCTCGCTTGCCGGAAGCCTGCATGTGATGGCCTCCTGTCCGGCATTTTCCCTGGCCTGTTCGTGGGGCGAGTACGAATTCATGCTGGACGACGTGATAAAAGGCGGCCCCCTCCGCATGAAGGAACCGCCCTATCTTGATATTCCGGATGCGCCGGGGATCGGCGTTGCGCTGGATCCGGACAAACTGAAACAGTATAACGAATTCTATATCCGGGAGATCCTGGAAAAGGGCTACGAGCGGCAGACAGAGCGGCCGTATTACACCGCCATGTTCATGCGCCCGTATTTCAGGGATATCCTTGATTGAAGGTTTCGGAACAAACCGAACGGCAGCCCGCGGGCTGCCGTTCGGTTTGTTCCGAAACCTTCAATCAAGGATATCCCTGAAATACGGGCGCATGAACATGG
>JAFOIS010000295.1 GCA_017420605.1 Lachnospiraceae bacterium
GATGCGGATGGTCCGCGCCCAAGGGCCCCCACGGCGCGCGCAGCGACGCGTCCGAGCCGGGGACGATCCACGGCTTCGCGAGAATCTTGTCGAGGTTCTCCTCGCTCATGCCGAAGAAGAACGCGCCGGTCTTGCAGCCGTCGAGTTCGAGGATGCGGCAGATGAGCTCTCCGGGAGAAATCGCTTGGGTATCGTTCTTTTGCGGCTTAAGACAATCGGCGACAGTTTTGCCGCTGAGGGCTTTGGTGGATTCGTGCCACGTGCCGCCTATCATCACCGTCGACCAGTCGCGGCCGGACGCGTTGATCTCGGCGACGATCTTCGCGCGCGTCGCGGAATCTGCGAGACGCGCCATCTCCGCGGGCGCGGCGCCTTCCTGCGCCCAGTCGGGAAGGACAATGTCGAGGTCTGTGCCGGCTGCGCAGTAGGGATAACGATCCGATCCAAGAAGGACGCCCTCCTTCATCCCGCCCTCGATCTTCCCGATGACGGCGTCGATCTTGCTCCAGTTGTTCTTCCCGCTCGTCTTGAGGTGGGATATCTCCGCGCGTATGCCCGTCCTGCGGGCAAGGTCGATCACTTCGTCGATCGCCTCGAGAATCCTGTCGCCTTCGGACCTCATGTGCGTCGCATAGATTCCGCCCCTCTTCGCCGCGACGCGGGCAAGCGCCTCGACTTCATCCGGCGTCGAGTACTTGCCGGGCTGGTAGATGAGTCCCGTCGTGAGTCCATGAGCACCCTCGTCCATCGACTCCGCGAGAAGCCGCTCCATCTTGCCGATCTCGTCCGCCGTCGCAGTCCGGGCGGCATAGCCCATGACTGAAGAACGAAGCGTGTTGTGTCCGACGAACTGCACCGTGTTGACTGCCGGCTTCGCCGCCTCGAGCACCTCGCGGTACTCGGCCATGGAATGCCATGTGAGCCGCTCGCCGAGAATGGTCGCCCAGTCGGACGAAAGCCGCGCCTCTCCGTAGCGCGGCGCGACGGAACCGCCGCACTGTCCGTTCACCTCGGTAGTGATGCCTTGCGAAATCTTTGACGGCGCATCGGGTTCGACGACGAGATACGCGTCCGAGTGGGTGTGGCAGTCGATGAAGCCCGGCGTCACCAGGCAGCCGGTTGCGTCGATGGTGGCAGCTTTGCTATTTTGTTTTTGCCACAAAGAACGCAAAGGGTCGCAAAGTGTTTTGGGGTCTGGGGCGGAGCCCCAGTTTCTTTGTGAACTTTGCGCTCTTTGCGGCTTAATAATATCTACGATCCTGTCACCGTCGACGACGACATCCCCGGCAAAAGCGGGTGTGCCCGTGCCATCCACGACAAGTCCATTTGCAATCCGAATCATTTCCTTTCTCACCAACCGCCAACCGCTACAGAAACTTGAAGCAGAGCGGACGCCAGCAGGGAATGGGCGCACCGACGGGCGTGAGCGTGCACTTGTCGCGGTCGAAGGCGTAGACCTGGATCTCGTCGGACATCTTGTGCCCGACGACCATGAACTTCTCGCCCGGCATCAGCTCGAAGTCGCGCGGAAACTTTCCGGTCAGCTTCGCGATGTTCCTGAGCTTGAGCTTCCCGAGCGCCCCGACCTCGTAGAACGCGATCGAGTCGTAGCCGCGGTTCGACGCCATCACGATCTTTCCGTCCGCAGTCGTCTTTATCGCCGCGGCCTTCGTGACGAGGTTCGCGCCGTCCGGAGCCCAGCGGTTGAAGCCGTCCGGCAGCATCGACGTCTTGTCCATGAGCGTGAACGTCGCGCCGTCGAAGGCGTAGTGCGCGACGGAACTGCCGAGCTCGTTGACGATGTAGAGATTCCTGTTGAGGCCGTTCGGCAGGAAGATCGCATGGCGAGGTCCGTCGCCCTTCGCCGCCTTGATGACAAGATCCTTCCGGCGCTCCATCGTCGACGGGTCGAAGAACCACACGCGGTCGCAGCCGAGGTCGACGACGCCCATCCCGCCGTGCCCGACGCCCGCGGGGTCGAGGTGGAACGTCTGGTGCGCGAACGCCTTCTGCTGACGGTTCTTGTTGTCGCCCATGTCGTCGTCGGGGAAGACAAAGGTGCGGAGGCCGCTTCCGTCGATGCCGACCGTCCCGCAGGTCGCGGACACGTACGCGGCGAATGCGACGCGCTTCCCGTCCGGCGTGAGCGACACGTGGCACGGGGCCTCGCACGGAAGCTCCGCGAGCTTCGTCATCTCGCCGATGCGATGTCCGTCGAGCGCAAACCTGACAACAGCTCCGCGGCTCGCGGCTTCGCGCTTCTCGCCGATGACGGAATAGAGATTCCTGCGCTCCTTGTCGATTTCGAAGTATGTCGTCCCCTGGACGTCCTTCACGGTCTGGACGATCTTCGCCGCACCGGACTCGGTATCGCATTCGAGGACGTGGAGCGACTGTCTGTCGGGCGCGCCCGTGTTGCACCCGACGATACAGTAGACTGTCGTAGCCATGAGTAGGTTCATTTTGGCGGTTGGTGGCTGGTGGTTGGTGGTGGCTAGTTCTTGAAGGAGTGGATGGGGGCGGGGATTCGGCCGCCGCGGCGTATCATGTCCTCGCACGAGAACGGAGAGACGCGCATCACGGGGGCGTGTCCGAGGAGTCCGCCGAACTCGACCGTGTCGCCGACCTTCTTGCCCGCGACGGGGATTACGCGGACGGCGGTGGTCTTCTGGTTCACCATTCCGATCGCAGCCTCGTCCGCGATGATTCCGCTGATGGAGCTCGCCGGCGTGTCGCCGGGAATCGCGATCATGTCGAGTCCGACCGAGCAGACGCATGTCATCGCCTCCAGCTTCTCGATCGAGAGGGCGCCTGCCTCCACCGCGTCGATCATTCCCTGGTCCTCGCTCACCGGAATGAACGCGCCGGAAAGGCCGCCCACGTAGGAGGACGCCATGACGCCCCCCTTCTTGACCTGATCGTTGAGGAGCGCCAGCGCGGCGGTGGTGCCGGGCGCGCCCGCGGACTCAAGGCCGATCTCCTCAAGGATCTCCGCCACCGAGTCGCCGACGGCCGGCGTCGGGGCGAGGGACAGGTCGATGATGCCGAAGGGGATGCCAAGGCGGCGGGAGGCCTCCTGCGCCACGAGCTGCCCCACGCGCGTGATCTTGAAAGCGGTCTTTTTGATCGTCTCGCAGAGCACTTCAAAGTCCTGTCCGCGCACCTTCTCCAGGGCGGCCTTCACCACGCCCGGTCCGGAAACGCCGACGTTGATCACCGCGTCCGCTTCGGTCACGCCGTGGAACGCACCCGCCATAAAGGGGTTATCGTCCGGCGCATTGCAGAACACGACGAGCTTGGCGCAGCCCAGGCAGCTGTTTTCCCTGGTCGCCTCCGCGGTCTTGCGGATCGTCTCGCCCATCAGGCGGACGGCGTCCATGTTGATGCCGGTCCGGGTGGAGCCCACGTTGACGGAGCTGCAGACGATCTCCGTGCAGGCAAGCGCCGCGGGGATCGAGCGGATGAGCAGCTCGTCCGCCTCTGTCATTCCCTTGGATACAAGGGCCGAGTAACCGCCGATAAAGCTCGCGCCCACTTCTTTCGCGGCCCGATCGAGGGTCTCCGCGATCGTCACGAAATCCTCGGGGCGTTTGCACGCGGCGGCGCCGACCAGGGCGATGGGCGTTACGGATATGCGCTGGTTCACGATCGGAATGCCGTAATCCGCCTCGATCTCCTTCGCGGTCCGGACGAGGTTCCGGGCCTTCGTTGTGATCCTGTCGTAGATCTTCCGGTTCAGGCGGTCAAGATTCGTATCCACGCAGTCCAGAAGGCTGATGCCCAGCGTGATCGTGCGCACGTCCAGGTTCGCCTGCTCGATCATCTGATTTGTTTCGGTAACTTCATAAATATTGATCATAGCGGAATTCCTCGAACTTCAGATCCGGTGCATCATATCGAAGATATCTTCGTGCTGGCAGTGGATCATGACGCCGATCGACTTTCCGAGCATATCCAGCTCGGCCGCAAGCTCGCCCGTCGATTTGTCGCTCCGCGAGGTATCCGTGATCATCATCATATGGAAGTAGCCCTGCAGGATCGTCTGTGAGATATCTTCGATATTCACGTTGTTGTCCGCAAGGTAGGTGCACACTTTCGCGATGATACCGACCGTATCCTTCCCCGTTACCGTAATAATCGTTTTCTTCATAACCGGCACCTCAAAAAATGCTGTGAATGCTATGCTCCCGGAAGAAACGCATGTAAGGCCCCCGGAAGCCCTTTCATAAGAAGATAACACAAAAGTGCCGTTATTTCATCCGTTTTCGGTATTTACGGTAAACTCATGCGGCGAAAGGAACAGTTCAGCCCAGCGCCACGTCCAGCGCCATCATGAGGCTGAAACCGACGGCAAAGAAAAGGACGCCTATATTGGAATGTTCGCCGGAAGACATTTCCGGGATCAGCTCCTCCACGACCACATAGAGCATGGCGCCGGCCGCGAAGGATAAAAGATAGGGCATTGCGGGGACCACCAGGCTCGCGACAAGAACGGTGATCCCGCCGAAGACCGGCTCCACCGCACCGGACAGGACGCCGAGCAGGAACGACTTCGGCTTGCTTTTCCCCTCCGCGTAGAGCGGCATGGAAATGATCGCGCCTTCCGGAAAGTTCTGGATCGCGATGCCGATCGCCAGGGCGAGCGCGCCGCCTGCCGTGATATTTGCCGAACCGGATATAAGTCCGGCGTAGACCACGCCTACCGCCATTCCTTCCGGAATGTTGTGAAGCGTTACGGCAAGGACCATCATCAGCGTCCGGTTGAGTTTTGTTTTCGGGCCTTCCGCCTGGTCGGCCCGATCGATGCTTCTGTGCAGATGCGGGATCACGTGATCCAGAAGAAGCAGAAACAGGATCCCCAGCCAGAAGCCGATAAAGGCAGGAAGGAAAGCCAGCCGCCCCCTTGCGGAGGATTGCTCGATGGCCGGGACGATCAGGCTCCAGATGGACGCCGCCACCATGACGCCGGCGGCAAAACCGGTCAGGGCGCGCTGCATACCGGCCCTGAGGTCCTTTTTCAGAAAGAACACACAGGCTGCGCCGGCCGCCGTGCCGATGAAGGGGATGAGAAGTCCGAAGATCACCGTTTTCATTTTCGTCCGAACAGGCCTTTCTTTTCATAGGGCGCCGATGCGATGCCAAGACAGGTGTAGCCGGTGGCATCGATCGCCGTCTTGAGTGCACCGGCGTCCACCGCTTCCTCCGTCAGGAAGGAAGCCTCCTTTTTGCTCCTGGACGCTGCGACTTTCTTTGCTTCCGGTACGGCTTTCCGGATCGCGTCGCACACATGCGCCTCGCACATGCCGCACATCATGCCATCGATCTTCATTGTCGTTTTGATCATGCCGCTATCCTCTCTTCTTTTTGTATCCGCAGCCACCGTAAGAGCCGCCGGATGCCGGAGTGTATGCCAGATGGTTAGTTTTATCTAACCTTTGTTTATTATATTCCGCGGAAGAAAGATAATCAAGGGCCTGTCAATCCGGCAGCTTCTCTATTGTCCGTTCGTAATCAGAATCGATCAGCATGATCAGTTTTTTGATTCAGCACCCACGCAAATGCTTTTGCTGTCCGGAGATCAGCATCCCTGAAATGATTGCCCCCGTTCCATTCAAGAATGCAGTTCACGCCTCGTTCTTTCAGCAGAACATGCGCTTTACGTATCCTGTCGCCCACAGTCGCCATGACAGGATTCCGTGTTTTTTCCTCCCTGTCCCCAAGACTGAGATAAACGGTATCCGTGCGGATCTCGTTTTTATCCATATAATCGGCAAAGCCCGGGAACCACATCGAGGGAGACGCCGCCGCTACTCCTTTGAAAACATCCGTCTGATACGCCGCCCATAACGCGAACAGCCCTGCGAGCGAATAACCGCCGATGTAATAAGTCCTGCCTTTATCACCGCACAGTTCAAGCAATTCGCCAAGTGTTTTTGAAGCGCCGCTCCCGAAACTTTCTTTACCGAAGACCGCCGGCGCTTCCCACGGCGAAAGGTCGTTGTTCCAGTCATCGATCCTGACGGTGATCAGGCGAAAGTTCACGTCGCAGCTGCCCGCAATTGCCGCAAACTCATTTTCGATCCCTTCAAGGTCGTGACCGCCGACCGGCTGGATCAGAACGATGTCAGCGTCCACATTACCGAATTCGTATGTTTTCATCTTTCAAATAATCATTATTCTTCGGCTCATAAGGTACCGAAACGAAGTCCTTCTTTTGGTGATACAGGCAGCATACCGTCTCGACAAAACGGATTTGATGAAACAAATCAACAGACTGGAATTTGTCACTCTTTTTGAAGGATATCCAGTGTATGATGGGAAGCACCGATCAGATCCTGACGTTCACAGATCGTGAAGTGATAATCCATCCACTTTTCAAAAGTCTCATCGTCCATGGCGTCAATGTACTCTCGCTGATAATTCGTAGCTCCATCTGTAGCGACCAGTTTGATTCTTTTCACAGGAAACGCCGAATCCAAGTCCACTATCTCTTCTGTGCGCACCATCTCAAAAAGATCCTTCGGCTCACTGATACAATGCCAGTCAGAGGTCAGCATATTGAGGTCCATCACTTCGTGCAGATGGTTTAAACCGAATACATACTGAATAACGGTCGGTTCATTCATACGATAAGCCACCAGAATATGACCGCCTGATTTTGTCACACGCACTGCTTCAGAAAGAGCTCTAAACTTTTCTTCCTTCGTGTATAGGTGA
>JAFOIS010000296.1 GCA_017420605.1 Lachnospiraceae bacterium
CGGCGAGGAGTGCATTCTAAAGGAGAAAGACTATATCGTCGTCGCCAATCTCGCGCCCGCAAGGCGCTTTAAAGCGATCGGCGACGGCTTGTACGAGGCGGAGATCCATTTTGAAGCGGATGCGGACGAGCAGTTTTACGGCCTGGGACAAAACGAGCTGAACACGGTCGGGCTGAAAGGAAACGTCATCGACCTGTATCAGCGGCATATCAAAGCTCCCATTCCGTTCGTACTCTCCACAAAAGGCTACGGCTTTCTGTGGAACAATCCCTCCCTGGGCCGTGTCGAATTCTGCGGCGACAGAACGCGCTGGGTGTCTTACGGCACACGTCAGGTCGATTATTACGTGACCGTGGGCGACGACTATGCGGAGATCTTCCGGCATTACATCGATGCGGTGGGTCATATGCCTGTTTTCCCCTACTGGGCCTCCGGCTTCTGGCAGTGCAAGCTGCGGTACAAGAACCAGGAGGAGCTTCTGGAGGTGGCGCGTGAATTCAAGAAGAGAGATCTTCCGCTCTCTGTCATCGTCATCGATTATCTGCACTGGAAGGCCATCGGAGACTGGCGTCTGGACCCGGATTGCTGGCCGGATCCGGAAGCGATGACCAATGAACTATCAAAAATGGGCGTCCGCGTAATGGTTTCTCCGTGGCTTCTGGTCGGCCGCAAAAGCGAGACCTACGCATATATGAAGGAACACGGCCTGTTTACCCGGGCGGAAAACGGTGCCGCGGAGGAACTGGACTTTGAAGGCGATCTGTGCGGCGAGTACGATCCGACCAACCCGGAAGCGGCCGATTATCTCTGGAGCAAATGGAAGAAGAATTATTACGACAAGGGGATCCATACCTTCTGGCTCGATCCCTGCGATGAGATGCACCTGATCCCCGAATACGGCGATGTCCGCTTCGCGTTGGGCTCCGCGAAGGAATGCCACGCGTGGTTCGTCATCGCACATCAGAAAAACATCTATGACGGGCTCTGCGGATGCGGCGAGGAGGGCGTAGTCAACATCTGCCGCAACGGCTGGGTCGGAAGCTGGCGGTACGGCGGATGCACGGCGCCGCACGATATCGAATCCTCATTCCGTCATATGCGCGCCTATTTCCGCGCGGGGCTGAACGTGATGATGAGCGGCCAGCCGCTCTGGGGCTGTGATATCGGCGGATTCTGGACAAATCCGGGATCGGAAGACGAATTCTGTGAGACCATGATCCGCTGGTATCAGTGGGGGGTCTTTATGCCCGTTTTCCGCACCCACGGCAACCGCCCGAATAACGAGCCGTGGACCGTCGGCGGCGATTCGTATCCCTACATCCGGGCACAGATCCTGCTGCGCGAAAAGCTCCGGCCTTATCTGATGGAACAGATGGAAACCGCCTCGAAAACGGGGCTTCCTCCGGTCCGCCCCCTTTTCTTTGATTATGCCGACGATCCCATGACCTACGATGAAACGGCGTCCATGGAGGAGCTGCTGTTCGGCCCCGACCTTCTGGCGGCGCCGGTGATGGAGTACCGGTGCAGAGAGCGGGCGGTCTACCTGCCCCGCGGCGCGAAGTGGATCGACGCGGCGACCGGCGATGTCCATGCGGGCGGCCAGACGCTGCACTGCGAGGCGCCGCTGTCCCGCATTCCGGTCTTCATCCGGGAAAACGCGAAAAACGCAGAGGAACTGCAGCGGCTTTTCGCCGATCATTTGAAGGCCGTTTCTCAATTGCCGGGGTAAGGAGCAGAACGGGAACGATGTGCCCCGGCAGATCCGGAACGAGAATCTGAGAACCGATCTCAAAGGATCATCTCTTACGGAAACACAACACTGGAGCCGATGCACTGACCGTACATCGGCTCTTTTTCTGTCTGACGAAAAGGAGGAACAAATTGGCAAAAGGAAAAACACCTGCAGGCGGGATTTTCTTCCCCTGCACCGCCGCGCAGCGGCAGAAGATCAAAGGTCTCGCGGCAAAATGCGGGCTCGGACAGGGCGAATACATCCTGCGAAGAGCACTCGGATACGAACCTCCGGCGGTCCCCCCGGAGGTCTTTTTTGACATCCATGACAAGCTGTGCCGGATCCTCGACGCGCCGCAGTCTCCCGAACAGGAGAGGGTGGCGCTCCGGGTCTATGACGAGATCTCCGCTCGGCTGATGGAATGCAGGAAGCAGCCGGCGGCGGAGATCATCCGGGAAACGACAGGAGGTGATCTTCCCTGGCGACCGTCGGACTCTGGCCGGTGAAGACCCGGCTGAAGGAAGTGATCGAATACGCCGAGAACCCCGACAAGACAACGGATCCGAAGTATCTGGACGACGACCTTTCGGCCGTTCTGAAGTATGCCGAAAAGAACGAGAAAACGGACGAATGCCTGTACGTCGCCGGGATCAACTGCCCGAAACAGCGGGCTTATGAGGCGATGACGGCGGTGAAGCGGCGGTTCGGGAAAACGGGGGGCACCGTCGCCTGGCACGGTTTCCAGAGCTTCGCGGCCGGCGAAGTCACGCCCGAAGAGGCGTTCGAGATCGGAAAGGAGACGGCGCGGCGGATGTGGGGAGACAGATACCAGGTCGTCGTCACCGTCCACCTGAACACGGACAATCTGCACTGCCACTTCGTCGTGAACCCGATCTCGTTCAAAGACGGGAGCCGTTTCCGGAACAAGATCTTCAATCACCGGCGTCTGCGCGAGATCTCCGACGA
>JAFOIS010000297.1 GCA_017420605.1 Lachnospiraceae bacterium
ATAACAGACTGACGATGGATCCTTCGGGATTTGTGCTCCTCTCCGAGCATATCCCGCATATCATACAGGAGATCCGGTATTATTCCACCTATAACTTCATCGGCGAGCGGATCGACGGTTATGAGGAACCCTGCGCGCTCCTGACAAAAGAGGCCGCGCGGGCGCTGAAAGCCGTCAGCAGCGAAATGATCGTTCAGGGGTATCGCCTGAAGGTATTCGACGCGTACCGGCCGGTCTGCGCAGTGAAACACTTTGTGCTCTGGGGCATCGAAGACCAGGATATCCGCATGAAGCCGTATTTCTATCCGGAACTGGAAAAACAGGCGCTGTTCGCGGAAGGGTATATCGCGAAGCGGTCGAGCCATAGCCGCGGGAGCGCGGTCGACCTTACCCTCCTTGACATGAGAACGGGAAAAGAACTGGATATGGGCAGCCCGTTCGACCTGTTCAGCCCGCTTTCCCATCCGGACTGCCGGACGATCACGGAAGAACAGTATGAGAACCGCATGATCCTGCAGAGGGCCATGGTCAGGAACGGATTTCAGCCGCTACCCTGCGAGTGGTGGCATTTTTCCCTGAAGAGGGAGCCGTATCCGGATACATATTTTGAATTCCCTGTCTCGTCGGCTTATCTGAGACGATGATCGGAGCAACAATAAGTTATTATAGGTAGTAACAGAAGAAGCACAGGAGGTAGATCATGCTGAGTATCGAAAAAAAGATCGAAGACGCAAAGGCATCCGTGTCTCTTGCAGGACGTCTCGATACGGTCTCCGCGCCGGAACTGGAAGAAGTGCTTTCCAAGCTGATCCCGGGTATCGGGGAACTGACTCTGGATCTGAAAGACCTGGATTATATATCCTCGGCGGGACTCAGGGTGCTGCTTTCGGTCCATAAGATCATGGACAGACAGGGCATCCTCAAGGTGGCGAATGCCGGAGAGACGATCATGGAAATCTTTGAGGTGACGGGCTTTTCGGAGATCCTGAACCTGGTGTAAAGTCGCCTTTAAAATAAGGAGGAAAACCATGCCGGAAATGAATGCGGCGCCTGTAACGATCCTGCTTGCCGGACGGATCGACTCGGGCAATGCCTCGCAGGTCGAGGCGGAGGTCCGGAATCAGCTGGCCGGAAAGGGAAAGATACCGGTCGTTCTCGACGCGTCTGATCTTTCTTATATATCCAGCGCCGGCCTTCGGATCATTCTGAGGATACGCAAGGAGTATCCGCGTCTTACGATCACGAACGTCAGCTCCGAGGTCTATGAGATCCTCGAGATGACCGGCTTTACGGAAATGATGCCGGTCGAAAAAGCGTACCGCGTAGTATCCGTGGAAGGCTGCGAGGAGATCGGACGCGGCGCGAACGGCACGATCTACCGGATCGATAAAGATAACGTCGTCAAGGTCTACAACAATGCCGACGCGCTCGAAGACATCCAGCATGAGCGTGAAGTGGCAAAACTTGCGCTGATCCTCGGGATCCCGACCGCGATCTCCTATGACGTCGTGCGGGTCGGGGACAGCTACGGTTCTGTCTTTGAACTGCTGAACGCCAGGTCATTTTCGAAGATCCTCTCGGAGGAACCGGAGAAGATGGACTGGTGTGTCCGCGAGTATGTGGAGATGCTGAAAAAGATCCACGGAACGCTCGTTCCGCCCGGAAAACTCCCGGACATGAAAGACACGGTGCTCGGCTGGGCGCGCTTCATGCAGGATCATCTTCCGGAGGAGGCAGGGAAAAAACTGCTGTCCCTGGTCGAAGAAGTGCCGCATGACGACCACATGATCCACGGGGATTATCATACGAAGAATCTGGAACTGACGGGCGACGAAGTCCTCCTGATCGATATGGATACGCTCGCGGTCGGGCACCCGATTTTTGAGCTGGCCAGCATGTTCAATTCGTTCGTCGGGTATTCGGAATTCGATCATTCGGTCATCAAAAAGTTCCAGGGCTTTGACTTCGAGACCGGAAAGACGTTCTGGCACAAGTCCCTTGCCGCCTATCTCGGAACGAACTGCGCAACGAAGATCCGGGAGGTGGAAGATAAGGCGAGGATCATCGGATACACGCGTATGATCCGCAGGGCGATCCGCCGGAAGGGGCTCGAGACGGAGGAGGGGAGAGCAGAGATCGGCTTCTGGAAAGAAAGGCTGCTCGCGCTGCTGGAGCATACGGATACGCTCCTGTTCCGCACCGATGAGATGGAGATCGAAGCGGAAAACGATAATCTGTCCGAAGTACAGAGCTTTGTGGAAGAACGGCTTTCGGAGACGACCTGTCCGGCAAGGGCAAAAATGCAGATCGGCCTTGCCGTCGAGGAGATCTTCGTGAATATCGCAAGTTATGCGTACGCGCCGGGAAAAGGCAAGGCGCTCGTGCGCGTCGAAGTGTCGGGAACGCCGGTCCGGGTGACCGTGACGTTCGTTGACGGCGGGGTCCCGTACGATCCGCTTGCCAAAGACGACCCGGACGTGACCCTTTCCGCCGCAGAGCGCGAGATCGGCGGTCTCGGGATCTTCCTGACGCGTCAGGTCATGGACGACGTCGCCTATGAGTATAAAGACGGGAAGAACATTCTGACGCTGAAAAAGAACCTGTGACGCCAAGGCGAAGATCCCCGGCCCGGACGGAAAGCCGGACAGATGCATAAGGTGCGGCTGAGATGAAGCTTGCGGTGATGCTCCTTATCTATACGGCGGTGATGCTGCTCGCCCTCCTTCTTCTGGACGGGCTTATGCGCCGTGCTTTCCCGCGGAAAGGGAAACGGATACGGATCGCGGCCTGCATAGTCTGCGCGGTCCTTCTGCTGTTTTCGCCTGCCGGCGCACTCGTGTCCGACGGGCCGCTGTGCTGGTTTTTCCAGCGTTGGGGAAACGTTTTTACCGGCTTCATGCTGTATTTTTTCGGGCCGCTGCTGCTCATCCGGCTTCCGGCAGTTCCCGTGCGGTTAGCCGCGCATCGCCTCCGCAGCCGGAAGGACGGAGAGCGTCCGGGACTGTCCCGGGGGCTGCTTGTATGTCTACTGCTTCTTACCGTCATCGTCAATATTTTTGGCATGCATGCGGCGCAGGACGTCCGGGTGACCCGCTATGAGATCCCGAAAGAGACGCTTTCGCAGGATGAGCCCCTCCGGATCGTCCTTGTCGCGGATCTGCATATCGGCGTCAATTCTTCACCGTCCCTTATGCGGAAGATGACGGAACGTATCAACGGGCAGGATGCGGATCTTGTAGTCGTGGCGGGCGACCTCATCACAAGCTCCTTCGGGGCGGTGCGGAATACGGACGCCTATGCCGACGCCCTCCGGGGCATCCGCTCGAAATACGGCGTTTACGCGGTATACGGCAATCACGACGTGGATGAGCCTCTTCTCGGAGGGTTTACGTTTGCGGGCGGCAGAGCGGTCCGGAATCCGGGTCTCGTCCGGTTTGTTTCCGGCCTCGGCTGGCATATGCTGGAAGATGAGACCGTCCGCCTTCCGGAACTTTCGGGACTGGTCATCGCCGGACGCAGGGATAAGTCGCGTCCGGGAGACGGTATCGATAAGCGGAAGGATCTTGCGGAGCTCCTTGGAGGGACGGATCCGTCCGCACCGGTCCTCCTTCTGCAGCATGAACCGGAGGACCTGGATCTTCTCGGCGGCTGCGGTGTAGGGCTCTCCTTAAGCGGCCATACCCATGACGGTCAGATCTTTCCCGGGAATCTGATCACCCGGATGCTGAGTCCCCAGTCCTACGGCCTGCGGCAATGGAACGGGGCCTATGCGGCCGTCACGTCCGGCGTCGGCTATTACGGCCCGCCGATCCGGGTCGGTACGATCAGCGAGATCGCGGTGATCGATCTTGTATGAACGGACAGGTTTTTGCTGTTGCAGATGATGATGCTTATAGATGAGGGACCAGGATGGAAAACAAAGCGATAAGTGAGGAGAAGACGAGGCGCCGGGAATGGAAGAAGGCGGCGCGCGACGTTGTCCGCACCCATTACCTGATGCTTGTGGCGCTGTGTCTGGCTGCTGTTTTCTTTGGCACCGAGTTTGGCTACGTGAAGAGCCACAGTGTGAATCTGTACTATGCCGTGACCGGGCAGACTGCCCAGATCGGCGGCGATATCCTGAAGATCAATACCAATAACGTGCGTCAGAAGGTCCTGCAGGATCTCATCGACGACAATATCAAGGCCGGCAAGGTCCGGGCGGCCCGGCAGCTTCTGGAGTACCGGAACGAAAAACTGACGAACTCGACCGTAAGCCGCCGCAGCGGCATCTTTGCGGCAGCCGCCAACGAGATCTCCTCCGGCCAGCTTTATGTGACGCTTTTCAACGGACTGCATTCCATCATACACTCCCGGCGGATCTCGACCGCCATCGTAGTGGCCGGGGACCTGCTTCTTGCGATCGCGGTCTGGATCTTCCTGAAAAATGTATATCAGACACTGCTCCGGAGGGTCCTCCTGGAGGCGAGGGTATATCCGGAGGTGCCGGTCACGCATCTTCTGCACCTGAAACTGGCCGGCCGGTGGTTCCGTGCCTCCATGACTCTGCTGCTGCGCAGCATCATGGAGTTCCTCTGGTGGCTGACGATCGCGGGCGGCTTTATTTACCATTATGCATATTTCCTGGTCCCGTATATCGTTGCGGAGAATCCGGACATACGGCCGAAGGAAGCGCTTGCCCTGTCGAAACGCATGATGGACGGGCATAAATGGGAGTGTTTCAAACTGGAGCTCTCCTTCCTGGGCTGGTTTTTCCTTGGATTCCTTACGTTCGGGTTCGCGGACGTCTTCTGGGCCGTTCCGTATGAAACGGCGACGATGGCAGAGTTCTATGCCGCGCGGCGCGCGCAGGCGAAGGCGGAAGGAATGCCGGGTACGGATGCGCTGAACGATACGTATCTCTATGAAAAGGCGGAGGAGGGGTTCCTCAGGCAGACGTATGCGGACGTGGAAGAGCATAAGCACTACATCGACGAGCACCGTGTGACGCTGCCGCCGGTGCGCGCGTTCTTCGCGAAGAACTTCGGGCTGTGGATCGGAAGCGGCGCGGAGAAAAAACAGTACGACGACGTGGACCTGCGCAGGCAGCAGATCGTCGAAGAACGGGCCGTGATCAAGGGAAAGATCTATCCGCTGCGGCTTGCGCCGCTGTGGAACGAAAAGAACAACAATGTGGTCCGCGAAATCCGGTATCTGCGTACCTATACCGTCTGGTCGGTCATTCTCGCGTTTTTTGCGTTCGGTTTCGTCGGCTGGCTTTGGGAGGTCTCGCTGCATCTTTTCGGCGACGGCGTCTTCGTGAACCGGGGCGTCATGCACGGCCCGTGGCTGCCGATCTACGGCGGCGGGGTGGTCATGATCCTCGTCCTGCTTGCCAGATGGCGCAGCAAGCCGTATCTGGAAGCGATCCTCATCGTGCTGCTGTGCGGCGCGGTGGAATACACGACTTCCTTTGCGCTGGAACAGATCGCCGGCATGCGCTGGTGGGATTATACGGGATACTTTCTGAATCTCAACGGAAGGATCTGCGGCGAAGGACTGACGCTCTTTGCCCTCGGAGGAATGGGAGCCGTTTATCTTCTGGTGCCGGTCCTGGATTCCATATGGTCCAGGATGCGGACGAAGGTGCTGGCAGTCGTCTGCAGTATCCTTCTTGCCTGTTTTGCGGCGGACGCGGTCTATTCCGCGATCGTCCCCAATACGGGCGACGGCATCACCGATTATGCCGCCTATCAGGAGGCGGAGTAGCAGGTAAATAATGAATAAAAGAGATCATCGGAAAACAGGACGGGCGACGGAAGGCCGGACGGCGCGATGCGCCCGTCTTCTTGCCGCCATGCTGATCCTGACGGTCCTTTTTGTCACGGGGACGGGAACACAGGTATGCCGTGCCGCGGAGGGAGATACGTCCGGCATGGCGGACGGTGCGCAGGCGGCGGATCCGTTCAGCGGGGAAGCCGGCTTTTCGGCGGTGCTCTACAATAACGCGAACGGCCTGCCGACGTCGGAGGCTAACGCCATAGCCGAGACAGCAGACGGTTTTTTGTGGATCGGCAGCTACGGCGGCCTCACCCGCTACGACGGCAACAGCTTCGTTCCGGTCGAAGGCGCCGGCATCACCGGTGTGAACTGTCTGTGCGCGGACTCTAAGGGGCGGCTGTGGATCGGCACGAACGACAGCGGCATTTTCCTTATGGAAAAAGGGCAGCTGCGCCATTTTGGCACGGAAGACGGCCTTCGGTCCAGCTCGGTCCGCGCTGTAGTCGAAGGGCCGGACGGAACGGTCTATGCGGCAACGACGAAAGGGATCGTCTTATTCGATGAGGAACTTTCTGTCTCCGTGCAGCAGGACGCGCGGATCGGGGACGCATATATCGGGGACCTCCGCGCCGGCGCGGACGGCCTGATCTACGGACTTACGAACAGCGGAGATCTCTTCACCCTGAAGGACGGAAAGGTAGAACATTATCTCGATCACGGCAACAGCCGTCTCGGGGCTTTGAGCGCTGCGGTGCCTGATTCGGAAAATCCCGGGATGCTCTTTGTCGAAACGGAAGACAGCCTTTCTCTTTACGGGAAATTTGACGGCGGCTTCGGCACGATGGAGATCCTGGATACCGGTTCCCTGACCCAGATCCAGGAATTCCGCCGCATCGGCGGTATGATCTGGATCTGCGGCAGAAACGGGATCGGTGTGATCACGGAGGACGGCTTTTACGCACTCGAAGACTTTCCCATGAACAATTCCGTCTGTCAGGTGACGACGGATTATGAAGGCAACCTCTGGTTTGCGTCCACACGGCAGGGGGTCATGAAGATCGTACCGAACCGGTTCACGGACCTCTTCGAACGCCATGGCCTTGTAAAAACGGTCGTCAACTCCACCTGCGTGTATGACGGACTGCTTTTTATCGGTACGGACAGCGGCCTCACGGTCCTCGGCCGGGACGGCGCTTTGTCGGCTCTTCCGCTTTCGAAGGCGAAGAGCGCCTCCGGCTATCATCTCGGCACGACCGACCTCCTGCAGTATCTTGACGGCTGCCGTATCCGCTCGATCATCCGTGACAGCCGCGGGCGGCTTTGGATCTCCACCTGGAGAAACAAAGGGCTGCTCCGTTACGACGATGGCGAGCTTCTGGCGTTTTCGACCGGCGACGGCCTGTATTCGGATCATATACGGAGCGTCGTTGAGCGGGAAGACGGCTCTTATCTCGTTGCCTGTACCGGCGGCGTCAATATCATCGAAGAAGACCGGGTCGTCGCCGGTTACGGGGAAGCCGACGGGATCGGCAATACCGAGATCCTCACCGTTGCGGAAGGAGAAGCGGGCGATATCCTTGCCGGCTCCGACGGAGGCGGTATCTATGTGATCGGCGGACAGGGTGTCCGCAGGATCGGCATGGAAGACGGTCTCACTTCGGAGGCGGTCATGCGGATCAAGGCGGACCGGAAGAGAGGAATCTACTGGGTCGTCACGGGAAGCTCGCTCGCATATCTGTCCTCCGATTATACGGTCACGACGCTGGATCATTTTCCGTATTTCAATAATTTCGACCTTTATGAGAACTCGAGAGGGGAAATGTGGATCCTGAGCGGCAACGGGGTCTACATCTCGACGGTGGACGACCTTCTGGCCAACGAAGGAACACAGCCTGCCCATTTCGGCATCGGAGACGGGCTGCCGTGCATCCCGACGGCCAATTCCTACAGCGAACTGACACAGGAAGGCAATCTCTATATCGCCGGCACGGAAGGCGTCTCGAAGATAAACGTCGATGAGCCGCTGGAGGGCGTTAGCGGGATCCGCATTGCGATCCCCTATCTGGAAGCGGACGGAACGCGGATCTATGCCGATGAAAGCGGTGTTTTCCATGTGGGGTCCCGCGTGCGGAAACTGACCGTTCACGGGTTTGCGTTCAATTTTTCGCTGACTGACCCGGTCGTGTCCTATCAGCTGGAGGGGTTTGATCCGGAGAGCATTTCTGTCCGTCGGAGCGAGTTCGCACCGGTGGTATATACGAACCTCCGGGGCGGCGATTACCGTTTTGTACTGCGGCTCATAGACCCGCTCAACCGTGAAAGCAGCTCCATGTCCGTGGAGATCGTCAAAGCCAGGGCGATCACCGAACAGGGCTGGTTCTACGCGGCGCTCCTTTTTGCCGCGGCGCTGGCGATCCATTTCTCCGTGATGATCCATGTCCGGAAAAAGATGCGCCTTCTGGAGGAAAAACACCAGGAGGAAAAAGAGAAGGAACGCATCAGTACGGAACTGGGCATGGCAAACCGGATCCAGACAAGTACGCTGCCGCATGTTTTTCCGCCTTTCCCGGACCGTACGGAATTCGATATTTATGCCGCCATGCAGCCGGCAAGAGAAGTGGGCGGCGATTTTTATGATTTCTACATGATCGACGACGATCATCTGTGCCTCGTCATAGCGGACGTGAGCGGCAAAGGCATTCCTGCTGCGCTCTTTATGATGATCTCCAGAGCGGTCCTGCAAAGCTGCGCGATACCGGGCCGTACGGCCGGAGAGGCCCTCGAAAAGATGAACGATGCCATCTGCGCGAGAAACCAGGTGGATATGTTCGTTACGGTCTGGATCGGGATCCTGGAGATCAGCACGGGACGGCTTGACGCCGCCAATGCCGGACACGAATATCCGGCCGTGATGCACGACGGAAAGTTTGAACTTCTTAAGGATAAGCACGGCTTCGTGATCGGCGGCATGGAGGGCATGCGGTACAGGGATTATGAGATCGTGCTGAAGCCGGGGGACAGGATCTTTGTGTATACGGACGGCGTTCCGGAAGCGACGGACGGAGAAGGCGCGATGTTCGGAACGGAGAGGATGCTGGACGCGCTCAATGAAGATGCGTGCGCGGGAACGGAAAAGATCCTCGATAACGTCCGGAAAGCCGTGGATGTCTTTGTCGGCGGGGCGGAGCAGTTCGACGATCTGACGATGATGTGTCTCGAATACAGGGGGAAGGTATGAAAATCGATCTGCATCTGCATACCTGCATCTCCGACGGCACCGATACGCCGGAAGAGATCCTTGCGCATGTCCGGGAAGCGGGAATGCAGCTTTTTTCGGTGACGGATCACGACGCGGTGCGTGCCGGGATAAAGATGCGGGCGCTGCGGAAGGAGGGAGATCCCGCGTTTCTTTGCGGCGCGGAATTCTCCTGTAAAGATGAAGAAGGCAAATATCACATACTGGGATACGGCTTCGATCCGGAAGGGAAGGCGATCCGCCGTCTGGTGGAGGCGGGGCATTCGCTGCGGATGAAAAAAGTCCGGGCCCGTCTTGATTTCCTCCGGACGGAATTCGGCTTTACCTTCCCCAAGGAGGAGATCGAAGGGCTTCTTTCGCTGGATAATCCGGGAAAGCCGCATATCGGAAATATGATGGTGCGGTACGGCTATGCCGCGACAAAGGATGAGGCGATCCGCGATTTTATCAACCGGGTCCATTTCCGGAGCGAATACCTGCGGCCGGAGCAGGCGATCGAAGGGATCCTTGACGGCGGCGGCATTCCGGTCCTTGCGCATCCCGCTTACGGCAGCGGCGATCAGCTGATCCTCGGCAGTGAACTTATGGAAAGATTCCGGAAACTGACGGCCTTCGGCCTTCAGGGCGCGGAGGCGTATTATTCGGGGTTTACGCGCAAGATCCGGGAACAGGTACTGTCCTGCGCGGAGGAGCTGGGTCTTTACGTCACGGCCGGGAGCGATTATCACGGCTCGAACAAACTGGTCGTGCTCGGGGACACCGGGCTTTCGGACACGGCCGAAGGGGCGGAAGGTCTTCAGCGTTTTCTTGGCGAGATACGGTCGAGGGACGGATATTTCGGTGAATGAAGATGCCGGACGCGGAAGCGGACCGGCCCATGCGGGGGATGGACATGAAGTTTGATACCAGAGAAAAAAAACCGGCTTTGTGGGGTCTTCTGATCCTGACGTGCGGCGCGGCGTTCCTTTGTGCCGCCGTACTTCGTTTCGTCGGGGAAAAAGCCGCCATTTCCTGCGCGATGATCGCCGACGTCTTTCTGCTCTGTGCGGCCGTCATGCTCGTACGGGCATTTTTCCGGCAGATCGAGTATAACCTCTATTCGTACAATACGATCTACTACATGGGGTTCGCTCTGTTCCTTTTCGCCGTTTTCGTAAGCTGCGTGCTCCTGACGGCGGAGATGATCCGGCATCCGGACGTATATACGGCCGTTTACATCGTGCATACGCTCGTCGGCTCCGCAAAGAACTATA
>JAFOIS010000298.1 GCA_017420605.1 Lachnospiraceae bacterium
GCGTATTCCGAGCAGTCCGATGATCAGGAAGAAAACGACCGAGATCAGGACGACAAAGAGCAGAAAGCTGGTCCCGCAGCGCTTGTGCTGCCTCGAGCTTTTCATCACGTTTTCAACGGTGAGCGGCATGCCGTGCTCGATACAGTTGATGCACTTATGCTCCGCCCCGTGATACATGAATACACGCTGTATATCTTTCATGCGTGATACCAGGATCATATAGGCAAGGAAGATCACGATCCGAAGGAGCGCTTCTGCCAGCGAGACGGCGACTTCACCCGCGCCGATCCCCCGAAGAAGACTTGCGAGGAAATACGGGAGCAGGATAAAAAGTCCTACGGACAGCGCGATCGAAAAGATCACGGTCCCCGTCATCATCGCGTCCCAGCTGCCTTCCTTTTTCGGTTTGTCCGGCTTTTTTTCCTTTGCTTCGCCGTCCGCGACGCTCATCTCCCGTTCTCTTTTGCCGGCCTGCTTCTTTTTACCGTCTTCGCCGGCGGTATCCTCCTCATCGTAGAACTCGGCCGAATACATCAGGCACGAGATCCCCACGACCAGGGAATCCACGAAAGCCGACACACCGCGAAGGATCGGTATCTTTTCGATACCGGCAACGGGGATGGTCGTTTTATAGGGCTCCGTTTTCACGACGATCTCGCCGTCGCTCTTCCGCACCGCGATCGCGTACTGCGAAAGATGGCGCATCATGATGCCTTCCAGGACGGCCTGCCCGCCGATATTTGATGGTTTCTGCATACTCTCTCCGGAATTATTTTATGATAAACCGATAGGGACGGTGCGTCTCCGCCCGTCCCTACCGGTATCCTCGCAATATACTAATTGGCCGAATTTGACATTCCGTACTTCTTGTTGAATGCCTCGATCCGTCCGCGCGCCTGCGCAGCCTTCTGCTGACCCGTATAGAACGGATGGCACTTCGCGCAGATTTCAACGTGGATATCTTTCTTCGTCGACCCGGTCACAAACGTATTCCCGCAGTTGCAGGTCACCGTAGCCTGATAGTATTTCGGATGAATGCCCTCTTTCATGTCCTTCACCTCACCCTTAGGTTCTAACTCAAAAGCGAATGCTATTTTAACATAACTCCCCGCCCTGTGCAAGCGGAAATAGGAACAATTTTTTGCGGCATGACCGGGGCCGTTTTTCGGCCGGCCGCCGCGTTTTTGGCGCCTGGCGTCAGAACATTTTTCTCGACAGGATCGCCTGGATCACAAGCGAGTTGGTCTTGAGCCTCGAGAACATGTTGATGATCGCGTCCGCGGCCTCTTCGGCACGGATACCGGACAGCGAACGGCGCATCACGCCGACTGCTTCCAGCTCCTCCGGCGTAAGAAGAAGATCCTCGCGCCTTGTGCCGGATTTGGCGATATCGATCGCCGGGAAGATCCGCCGCTCCTGGAGCTTGCGGTCCAGGATCAGTTCCATGTTGCCGGTGCCCTTGAATTCTTCGTAAACGACGTCATCCATCTTGCTGCCGGTATCGACGAGCGCCGTCGCGAGGATCGTGAGCGAACCGCCTTCCCGCATCTTCCTGGCCGCGCCGAAGAAGCGCTTCGGCATATAGAGCGCCGTCGGATCGAGACCGCCCGAGAGCGTCTTCCCGCTCGGCGGGACGAGGATATTGCAGGCGCGCGCAAGGCGCGTGATGGAATCGAGAAGGATGACAACGTCCTGCTTGTGCTCGACGAGCCTTTTCGCGCGTTCGATCACCATCTCGGATACGCGCTTGTGATGATCCGGCAGTTCGTCGAAGGTCGAATAGATGATCTCCACGTTCTTGCCGTGGACGGTCTCCTTCATATCCGTCACTTCCTCGGGCCTTTCGTCCACGAGCAGGATGATCAGGTTGGCCTCGGGATCCTTATAGAGGATCGAATTCGCGATATCCTTAAGAAGCGTCGTCTTGCCGGCCTTCGGCGGGGAAACGATCATGCCGCGCTGCCCTTTTCCGATCGGACTGATGAGGTCCACGATCCGGGCCGCGGTGGTTCCGTCCGGCCGCTCCAGACGGATCCTCTCGTGCGGAAATTCCGGCGTCATATGTTCAAAAGCCGGACGCGTCCTTGCCTCTTCGGCCGGGAAGCCGTTCACGCTCTCCACATAGAGGAGGGCTCCGAATTTTTCTCCCTGCGCCCGGTCACGCGTAAACCCGCACACCATGTCGCCTGTCTTCAGATTGAACCGGCGGATCTGGGACGGCGATACATAGACGTCATTGTCCCCGGGCAGGAAATTATCGCTCCGGAGGAAACCGAAGCCGTCGGACATGACCTCCAGGATCCCCCGCGTGCGCGATCCCTCGCGGGCGCGGTTCTCATCCCTGGTTTCCGCAGGCGCTTCGGCCTCCTCCGCGCCGTTTTTCGCGTCAGGCGTATCCTGCGGGACCGCCGCCGTCTCCGGCTCGGCGTTTCCGGCGGCTTCCTCCCTGCGTGGCTCTCTTGCGCCGTTCCGGCGTCCGCGGGATGCTCTTCCGCGTCCCCTGCCGCCCTGTTCGGGCTTTCTCGCCTCTTCCTTTACGGCTGCGCCGGCCATCTCCGTGCCGGCCGCCTCCGTGCCGGCCGTCTCCGGTCCGGCTGTATCCGCACTGCCCGGAGCTTCTTCTTTCGTCTCCGTGCTCTTTACGGCCTCGTTTCCGGCGCCTTTGCGCTTCCGGATCACGCGTCCGGCATTTGCGGCCTTATGTCCGCGTCCTTCTGCGCCCTCCGTCCTGGGCTGCGCGCCTTTTGCGGTCTCGCTCTTCCGCTCCGCGTTCTTATCGTTTTCGGTCTTCTGTTCCGGACTTCTGTCGTTTTCGCTCTTCCGGTCCTGACTCTTATCGTTTTCGCTCTTCCGTTCCGGGCTCTTTTCATTTTCAGACTTCCGCTCCGGACCGGCTGCATGCCCGCCTTTCCGTCTGCGCTCCGTACCGGCATCCTGCCGGCGGGATTCCCTGACCTTTTCCTGAAGCTTCGCAACTTCCTCGGCCGTATCCATGGCCAGCATCGTTTCGATCAGTTCATCCTTTTTCATCGCATAATAGTGCTTTACACCGCGCGCTTTCGCAATATCTTTGAGCGCGGCAGCAGAAAGCGTCATATACCGTTCTTTTGTCATGCATACTCCTTTGGTATGAAATTCAAATACGGACCTTTTCGGGGAATCGGGACATACCGGAAGGATCTCCGGTACTCTTACCCGTTGAGATAGGCTGTGCTTATCCTAACACAGGGTTTTTTGAAATGCAAGAGCGCGTACTTTAAAACGTCGAAAACAGTAACAAAGTGTTTGACAAACCCCCATCGTTACTATATAATCTACGTCGTGCCCGACACGAGGGATGGACGGTTGCGTCCATGAGCAGGCAAGGCAGCGCAGGCCACGGGGTGTGGCTCAGTTTGGCTAGAGCGCCTGCTTTGGGAGCAGGAAGCCGCAGGTTCGAATCCTGTCACCCCGACTCTTACCGGAGAGACAACACTACGCGCGGGCGTAGTTCATCGGTAGAACACCAGCCTTCCAAGCTGGATAGGTGGGTTCGATTCCCATCGCCCGCTCTTTACGTGTCTGTAGCTCAGTCGGATAGAGCAACGGCCTTCTAAGCCGTGGGTCGGGGGTTCGAATCCCTTCAGGCACGTTCTGGCAATTATATGGTGGGTGTGGCGTAGTTGGTTAACGCGCCAGATTGTGGATCTGGAGATCGTGGGTTCAAGTCCCATCTCCCACCTTCGGCGAAGCCGAGACCAATTGGGCTATCGCCAAGGGGTAAGGCACAGCACTTTGACTGCTGCATTCGGTGGTTCAAATCCACCTAGCCCAGTACCTGGAGCATTAGCTCAGGCGGTAGAGCACTTGACTTTTAATCAAGTTGTCCGGGGTTCGAGTCCCCGATGCTTCATGATGTAAATGAAAGCCGCGGTTTCAGCCGTCGGCTTTTTTCATTCCGCGGCTCTGATGGAATTGGCAGACATGCAGGATTTAGGTTCCTGTTCCTTTCGGAGTAGGGGTTCAAGTCCCCTGAGCCGCACTCACAAAGCTGCGCCGGCAGAAAACGGCGTGAAACGCGCGGCCGCCCGGTAAGGGCACGGTTTACGATCCGCCCCCTGTTTCGGCCTTAAGACGGTGGAGAATACTGCTTCCGATCCGTTTCTCCATCTCGCGGTACTGCCGTATCTCTTCTTTCGTGAATCCCGCAAAACATACCGTATCGAGGTCCCGGTCCAGCTGCCGCAGTTCCTCTTCAAGCTCCGGTGCCCGGAATGAAAAGCGTTCTTTTCCTCCGGAAGGCGTTTCGCGCCTTACCCGGCCGTCCGCCAGAAGCCTCGCCACCCCCGCGATCACGGCAGGCCTCCCCATTCCGGTCAGCAGACACAGACTCTCAACGGTGCAGGGCCCCTGCAGCTTTTCCATGCAGTATAAAAGTTTTATTCCGGCCTCATCCATTCCGTATTTCCGGCCCAGCGTTTCCATATACCGTTCAAGGAGACGCGCTTCCAGGACCGCGCTGCGCATCGGGAAGCCGGTCCCGCTTACGGCGGACAGGGCAGACAGTGCTTCTCCTTCCTCTATCTTCCGGGTACCCGGTGAAAACGGCAGCGCAAGACTGTCATGACTGACGGCCAGAAGATAGCCGTAAATCACCGGCAGCCGCTCCTGATAGGCGGGGGCGTCAAAGGTCTTTTTGAAAAACTCGTTATAGTAGCCTATGACGTTTTTCTTCATTTTGATTGTGCTGCTCAGATTCAGGCTTTGGTCTACCAGGGAGTCTTTGGTGTACTGGTAGTAATAAACCGGGGCTTTCAGGATCGCTATGTTCTTGACATGGAGAAGGTATTCCAGATTGAAGATCATATCCTCGCTGTAGCTGATATTCTCGTCCATGCGTATGTCGTAACGCTCAATGATGTCTCTCCGGTACAGTTTGTTCCACAGGACGCCGAAATAAAGATCCGCAGGCGCGAGCATCATCTCATCGGCATACTGCCGGAGAGAAAGCGTCCCGTTTTTTTCGATGGATCCTTTTTCAGAAACGTTTCCGTCTACAACGCGGTAAAAATCGCCTACGACAAGCTCGGCCGCCTGCGCTTCCATTTCCCGTGTAAGAAGTTTTGTGGCGTCCATCGGCAGCCAGTCGTCCACATCCGCAAACTGCACGTAGGTTCCGTCCGCTTCGGCAAGGGCCCGGTTCCGGGCAGAAGACACACCGCCGTTTTCCTGGTGGATCGCCTTCACCCTGGGATCCGCGGCGGCAACAGCCTGCATGATCTCAAAGGAGCGGTCCCGGCTGCCGTCGTCTACCAGGATCAGTTCCAGTTCGGAGTAGTCCTGATTCAGAATGCTTTCCGCACAGCGTTTGATACTTTTCTCTCCGTTATAAACGGGAACGATGACACTGACTTTTTCCATTCTTTATTCCTTTCTGAACAACACGTATTTTTCCAAAGGGAACAGCACTGCAACCTGCACAAGTCCCGCAGCCGTGGCGGCAATGGTCCTGGCCGGCGCCGCAAAGGCTGTTACGGACAATCTGGCGGTGATCCATCCCTGCAGCCAGGTGGAAAAGAGGATCAATGCCGTAAGGACCGCAAGATACGCGATGAGACCGCTGCGGCTTCCCTTTCCGCGGAACGTGGTCTTCATGTTCATGAAATAGCCGTAAATATTGGCCAGAAAATTGGACAGGAAGAAAGGCAGCACATATCCCCAGGTCACCACGCCCCCGACCACATAGGGGGAAGGCCCTTCAAAAAGGGTCTCCGGCCGGAAGAGCGGGCTCAGAAACGGAGGCAGCTTTGCAGTTACGCCGTCAAAGAGCAGAGGCAGCAGATTGGCCAGGGCAAGCTGCAGCAGGGTGATGCTGAAGGATACCAGGTTGAACTTGATAAACTGCCAGAGGGCACTGTCGCCGAACCGGACATCAAGTTTTCTCAGAATATTCATGCTCTCCTTCTTATGTAAACTCTCATTCATTTCATATCGATCTCCTGTGCGCCCATGTTATACCACAGGTTTTAGCACTCGTCAATAGAGAGTGCTAACGCCATTTGAACGATCCTATTGTATGCCGGTACGGCGCGGGCCGCTTCCCGCACGATGAAAAAGCGCCTGCTTACGCAAGCGCTTCTTTTATGAGAGATTCCATTTTCCGCATTGCCTTGCCGCGGTGGCTGATCCGGTTTTTTTCTTCATCCGTAAGCTCCGCTGCCGTTCGTCCGTCTTCGCCGGCCACAAAAACGGGGTCGAATCCGAATCCGTTTCTGCCGCGCGCTTCGTGGCCGATCTTCCCCTCCATCGTCTCCTCCGCAAGATACGTACGGCCGTCCGGAAACGCGGCCGCGATCGCGCAGACGTACCTCGCCGTCCGCTTCTCCTCCGGCACGTCCGAGAGCATGGAAAGGATCGCCGCGTTTTTCTTATCATACGGCGTTTCGTGTCCCATGAACCGCGCGGAATGCACGCCCGGGCGTCCGTCCAGCGCATCGATCACAAGACCGGAATCATCGGCGAGGGTTATGCAGCCGAGCGCGCCGCAGACGGTCTTTGCCTTGATCATGGCATTGTCGGCAAAGGTCTCCCCGTTTTCGTCGATATCTCCCGTAAAGCCGGCCTCCTTCATGGAAACGACTTCGACGGGAAGATCCGAGAGGATCTCCCGGATCTCCCGAAGCTTATCGGCGTTTCCCGTTGCAAATACGACCTTTTTGATTTCTTTATCCGCGCTGTCCATACCCGGCGTCTCTCCCTTCCTGCGCTGCCCCGTCCGAAGCCTCTTCCGTTCCGGCCGGCCGTTTCGGCGGCTTCGGCCCCGGATACTGGTAAAACCGCGTCTCGATCATGCCGTTGTAGATCTTCCGGTTCTTTGCGGCTTTCTTTCCGACATAGAGTTCGGTATCCTCATATGCGGAGATCAGATACATGGACCAGTCGCCGAGGGATTCATATACCCTTCCGAAGGTCCGGAAAAGCTCCGGCAGTGTTTTTTCGTTTTCCAGACGCTCCCCGTAAGGCGGATTCGAAACGAGGAATCCGTAATGCTTCGGATGCGAAAAGTCTGCGAGCGCTCTTGCCTGAAAATGGATATCCCCGCCGACGCCCGCCGCTTTCGCGTTATCCCGCGAAAAGGCCGCCGCTCTCGGATCGATGTCGTAACCCTGCAGGTCCGATTCCGCGGACGGAAGGATCAGCGACTGTGCTCTCTCCTTTTCCATGCGGACCGCCCTTTCGCCGCCGAGATTCTCCCACGTCTCCATAAGGAACGGACGTGTAAGTCCCGGCGCCCGGCGCTTCGCCATCCATGCGGCTTCGATCAGGAACGTCCCGCTTCCGCAGCACGGATCCACGAGGATCCTGCCCCTCTTCCACGGCGTCAGCATAAGAAGGCCGGCCGCAAGCGTCTCCGAGATCGGCGCGATCACCGGCGATACGCGGTACCCCCGCTTATGCAGAGACTCCCCGGAAGTGTCAAGGCACACCGATACCTCGTCGTTGCGGATCTGGACGCGGAACTGATAGGACGGCCCGTCCTCCGGAAACCAGCTGATCCGGTAACGTCCCTTGAGTTCTTCCACCATCGCCTTTTTGACGATCGACTGGATATCGGACGGCGAAAAAAGGCGGCTCCGGATCGAGGATGCTTTTCTCACCCAGAAACGGCCGTTCCGAGGGATCCACTTCTCCCACGGCACGGCCCTGATCCCTTCGAACAGTTCGTCGTAGGTCTCCGCCCGGAAGCGGGCGCATTCGATCATGACGCGCTCTGCGCTCCGCAGATGCACGTTGGCAAGCGCGGCTTCGGCGATCCCTCCGTCAAAGAGAACGCGCCCGTCCTCGGTCGCGACCCTGTCGAAGCCGAGATCCGAAAGTTCCCTTTTCAGGACTGCCTCCAGTCCGAAATGACACGGAACAGCGATTTTTGTTACATTTTCCTGCATTTTTTACCCCGAAACAGCCTTTTTCATCCCACCGGTGAAAGATTTTGCAGTTGCATTTATGCGAAAGGTGTACTATAATCAATCACGTAAAAAGAATTTACCCTTCAATAATTTTTTTTACAACCCCTTATTTAATTATTTATACTCCCCTGAAGGGCCGTCGGCAGCTCCCCTGCCGGCGGTCTTTCTATACTCCGGCAGATCCGGCCTGCCCGTCTTCCGTCTCAGCTTCCGGCAGACTTTGCCTGCCCGTCTCCCGCCTCAGCTGCGGGCCGTCTTCGCCTTTTCTTTTGGCGCAGGGACTTCCTTCTTTTCCCCGGCGTCATCCGCATAACGCCAGATGAAGCCTCCGTCCTTATTGCGCTGCCCGCGGCATACGCTGGAGATATGCGTTATGCCGTAGATCAGCTGCGCCTCCCGCACGCTGGCGTAACGGCACAGTTCTCTTCCCGACAGGTCATACTGGATCACACCGACGTTTCTGCTCATACTTTACCTCCCTGTTTTTCCGGTTACGAAGCCAGTATAGCGTCCATGCCGTTTCAGGGAAAAGAAAAAGCAGTATCACAGAATGTCAAAAGATGTACACTTTTTACGGGAGCGCCGCGCGCGTCTTTTTCCGGATCCGCTGCAGCGCGTTGTCGATCGATTTCGGAGGCCGGCCCATCCGCGCGGCGATCTCCGTGTATTCCAGTCCGGCCAGATAATACCGCAGGACCTCTTTTTCCATTTTACTGAGGGAAACGCGGATCTTTTCCAGCATCTCGTCCGCCGTCTCCCGCTCGATCACAAGATGCTCGGGGCTGAGCGTAAGCGAAGCCGCGCCGGACGCATCGTTTTCTTCCGGAAGAGGCTCGGAGTGATTGAGGGGGTCGTTTTTCTTGCGGTTGGACGCGGTGATCGCCGTCTCCAGCTGCCGGACCACGCACAGATAGGCAAACGTCGAGAACGCGGCGCAGCGCGCTTCGTCGTATCCCATCACGGCTTTGAAAAGGCCGATCATGCCCTCCTGCAGAAGGTCATCCTCTTCGCCGCCCGCAAGATACCGCGCGCGGGTCAGGCGCCGTACCATCGGCTTGTATTTTTCAAGTAGGAAATCCATCACGGCGCCGTCGCCGGCCCGGAAGAGGCGCAGCAGCTCACCGTCCGCCAGCTTTCCGTACCGTTCAGCGTCCATTGCGCATCTCCGCCTTTGCGTCTCTCTGCCGGAGCGCCTCGTATGCGAGCACGCCGCAGGCGACCGACGCGTTCAGGCTTTCGATCTCTCCGCGAAGGGGGATCGAAACGATCAGGTCGCATTCCTCGCGGACCAGGCGGCTTACGCCGTCACCCTCGTTGCCGATCACAAGGCACAGGGGGCCGGTAAGGTCCGCCCTGCCCATCGGCTGCCCGTCCATATCGGCGCAGGCAAACCATACGCCGGCTTTTTTCATTTCCTTCATGACCGCACAAAGATTCGTCGCCTTGGCGACAGGCGTGTGGTTCACGGCGCCTGCCGAGGCACGCGCACACGCGGCGGTCACGGTCGCGGCCCGGTGCTTCGGAATGATGACCCCGTGCGCGCCGACGGCGTTCGCGGTACGGATGATCGCGCCGAGATTATGCGGATCCTCGATCCCGTCCAGCATGAAAAGGAACGGATCCTCGCCCTTCTCCTTCGCGATGCGCAGAAGATCCTCCGGCGCAGCGTATCCGATGGCCGCGGCCTGCGCGATCACGCCCTGGTGCTGTCCGGTGAGGGACATGCCGTCGAGCTTCTCGCGGGAAAGAAACGTCACGATCGTGCCGGCTTCCTTCGCATAGCGGAGAATGGTCTCGACCGCGGTATCGCTGATGCCTTCCTGCACGTAGAGCTTGTCGATCGTACGCCCTGCGCGGTATGCTTCCCTGACGCTCTGGCGCCCCTCGAGGCGCGTTTCCTCGAAAATGTCATTCTCCGGGGCACGCCGTTCCCTGTCGCGCGCCTCCTGCGGGCGCTTCGGATACGCGTCTTTTCCGTACCGTTTCGGGGATGCGTGCTTTCTGTCTGAATATCCGCTCATTGCATTACCTCCGGACGCAGGATGAGGTCAAGGAGCTCCCCGATCCTTTCGCTGCGCCCGCACAGAGAAAGGTATCCGAAGACCGCCTCCAGGCCCGTGGCCCGGCGGTAATCGGATACCGATGCGTTTTTTGCCGTATTTTTCGGATTGGCGTTGCGGCCGCGGCGGAAAATATCCGCCTCTTCGGCCGTCAGATTTTCCAGAAGCGTCTCCGCCATGGCGGACTGGGCTGCCGCGCTGACGAGTCTTTTCGACAGACGGCGCCATTCTTTCGCCGGCCGGCTTCCCATACGGACGAGCCGCTCGCGGACGCCCAGTTCAAAGACCGCGTCTCCGAGATAAGCCAGCGTAAGAGGCGAATACTGTTCCGGCATGACCGGCGAAGCGCCGGCCGCCGGCCTGCCCGCATTTACGCTCTCGACCACTTCACGCCCTCCCGCGTGTCCTGCAGGATGATGCCCTTCGCAAGCAGTTCGTTGCGGATGGCGTCCGCCCGCGCGAAGTCCTTCGCGCGCCGCGCCGCCTGCCGTTCCGCGATCATCGCCTCGATCTCTTCTCCCGGCAGTTCTTCCTTTTCGGGAAGGCGGATGCCGAGCACGTCGAGCAGTTCCATCAGCGTCTTCAGGTACGCATCCGCGACGGCGGGCGCATTTTCCTCGCTGACGTTCATATTCGCGTAACGCACAAGGTCAAAGACGACGGCGAGCGCGTCGGCCGTGTTGTTGTCGTCGTCCATTTTTTCGTCGAATTTCTCCGTGAAGGACGGGCATTCCGCAAGGAGCGCGGCGTCCCCTTCCGAGGCCGCCCCTTCCGGACGGGCCGCAAGGTCCCTGAGACGTTCGACGCAGCGGGCGATCCGGGAAAGCGAGCTCTTCGCCGATTCCAGAAGATCCGCACTGTAGTTCAGCGGGCTCCTGTAGTGCGCGGACAGCATAAAGAGGCGCAGCACCATGAGATCGTAGTGCTTCGCGATATCCCGCACTTGGGTGAAGTTGCCGAGCGATTTCGACATCTTCACCTTGTCGATCGTCAGGAAACCGTTATGCATCCAGTACCGCGCGAACGGAACGCCGTTGGCACATTCCGACTGCGCGATCTCGTTTTCGTGGTGCGGGAAGATCAGGTCCTCGCCGCCGGCATGGATATCGATCGTATCGCCGAGATACCGCTTTGCCATGACGGAGCACTCGATATGCCAGCCCGGACGCCCGTCGCTCCACGGCGACGGCCAGAAAGGTTCGCCTTCCTTCTTCGGCTTCCAGAGCACAAAGTCGAGCGGAGCCTCTTTTTCCTCTTCCCCGGTGACCTTGATCTCGCGGAATCCGGACCGCAGCTCGTCCAGGTTCTTCCAGGAGAGCTTGCCGTACTGCCGGAACTTTCTGGTCCGGAAATAGACCGTTCCGCCGCGTTCATACGCGAAGCCGTCGTCGATCAGCTTCCCGATCATTTCGATCATGCCGTCGATCTCCATGGTCGCAAGCGGGTGAACGGTCGCGGGCATGACGTTCATGCCCTCCATATCCTTTTTGCATTCCGCGATATACCGCTCGGCGATCTCCTGGGCGCTGACGCCTTCCTCGATCGCCGCCTTGATGATCTTGTCGTCCACATCCGTAAAATTGGAGACATAAACGACATCATACCCTTTATGCATAAGATAGCGCCGGAACGTGTCGAACACGATCATCGGGCGCGCGTTCCCGATATGGATCAGGTTATAGACGGTCGGTCCGCACACGTACATCCGGACACGTCCTTCTTCCAGCGGCACGAATTCTTCTTTCCGCCGCGTCATCGTATTGAATATTTTCATACTTCCGCTCCGTTCTTTCCTGACGGTCCCGCATCCGGAAGCAGCGCGGAAACGACGCGTTCCAGCTCCGTGACACGGTTTTTCAAAGCTGCATTCTGATTGGCGAGTGTCCTGATATCGTCGAGGACCGGGTCCGGCAGATCCTGTGCGAGGCTCTCCCGCGGGATCGGCGCGCCCGCGATGCGCACGATACGTCCCGGCACCCCGACGACCGTACAGTTCGGCGGGACAGGGTCTATGACGACGGAACCTGCGCCGATCTTCGTATTCTTACCGATCGTGATGGAACCCAGGACTTTTGCGCCGGCGCTGACCATGACGCCGTCCTCCAGCGTCGGATGTCGCTTGCCGTGTTCCTTGCCCGTACCGCCCAGCGTCACGCCCTGATAGAGCGTTACGTTGTCGCCGATCTCCGCTGTTTCCCCGATCACGACGCCGGTCCCGTGGTCGATGAAGAATCCTTTTCCGATCACTGCGGCGGGATGGATCTCGATCCCCGTCCGGCGCGCGGCGCGCTGCGAGACCGCCCTCGCGCGGAACGTATGGCCGGCAAGCCACAGCCTGTGCGCCCTGCGGTAGCTCCGGATCGCGTGAAAACACGGATAGAGCACGACGTCCCAGTAAGAACGGATCGCCGGGTCTCTTTCCCGGAATATCGGATAAGCTTCTTTCATGTCACGCAGGATGCCCATTGCACGCCTCCCGTTGCAGCGTTTCTTTTCACGTTTGCTCTTTCAAGAATATTAGGACGGCGCCGGTTTGTCAAGCGGACACAAAAAGCCCCGGCCCTCCCCGTCCCTTATGCGGGACGGCGGCATTCGGGCCGGGACTTTTTTACGGCCCGGACGCGTCGGGAAGAAAATCCTCCGGCGTCTTCTCGAAATTGGCCCTGACGGAGGGCGCGCAGACATAAATGCGTGACGGATCGCCGTTCAGCATGATATAGACGACGTTTGCCGAAGGGAACGTCCTGCTGATGCGCATTTCCGTTTCCTTCCCGTCCGTATCCGTGATCTTCACCGTCACGAACGGCACAGCAAGCCCGAACTTCTCCAGTTCTCCGGACGCGTTTTCGATCACCCGTTTCAGACCGACGCCGGTCGTTCCGGCGCAGAACGCGTACACCTTCTGACTGTCCGGTTCTATCTCCGGCTCTTCCGGTATGACCCACTTTTCCCCTTCACGGCGGAAATGCGTTCCCGTCCCTTCTTCCGTCTCGTACGAGATCTCCGCGATCCTGTCCGCGGTAAGGCCGCCCAGCAGCATTTCGGTGCCGGGCGCCGTCTCCTCTCCCGTTTCCTTCGGATGCGTCAGGATATAGTAGGCAAGGAGCAGACCCGCAAGGACGAGAAGAAGCAGAATGAGCGGCAGCGCCTTCTTCCACCGCTTCATGCGCGCCTCCTCCGGCGGATGTAAACGATGAGCCCCGCCGCAAGGACGAGCGCCGGCAGAACGAACATGATGACGGTTCCGAACACGGCGCCCTCCTTCTCCGTTATGGAAAGGGCGACGATCTCGGTCGATTTCGCCGGAATCGAAATACGCGTATCCCGCTCCGCAAGATACGCCAGCGTCGCGTCGAAGAGCGCCGTATTTCCTGCGGGAAGCGTCACGCTCGCGTTCAGGAACTGCATAAGGACTTCTTTACTGAAAACACACGGCGTCGTATACAGGATCAGTTTCATGCCGGTCGACGTATCCTCCGCCGTTTCGGCAAGCACAAACGGTCCGTCCGCATCGCTCTCCGTCTTTTCATAGCTGCCCGTGGACGTGTCCGTCCTGGCAAACGCTTTGTCCGATGTCACCAGGACCTTCCGGTAGCTGAGCCCTTCGACTTCCTTCACGCTGATGCCCTGCGCGAACGGATAGACCACGTTCTGCCCCTTAAGTTCCTTCGTGACAGGCGATGAGGTACTGAGCTCCGGGATCAGAAGGTACGGCACCTGCGTATAGTACGCGGCGTCGCCTTCCAGGACATAGCCGTCCACTCTGGAAAGGCCGTAGCCGGCAAGAAGGCCGTCAAGGACGGGCATTTCCGTATCGAGATAGGCCGTCGTTACGAAAAGGTGTCCGCCGCCCGCAAGATAGGCGCGGATCTTCTCCGTCTCTTCTTCCGTAATGTCGGTCATCGGCGTA
>JAFOIS010000299.1 GCA_017420605.1 Lachnospiraceae bacterium
GAAAGAGATCACCGGCCGGTTTGATCAGTACGCAATAAACAAATAAGAAAAGAGCCATTGTGTGCAGTGCATGCGATGGCTTTTCCTGATTCGGGTCAATATTATTGAACGATGCTTCAGGAATGATGTATGATTCATATAAGGAAGTCCTGCGACGATAGTATGCAGTAACTGTTGATCTGTACACAGAATAAACAGAGGAGGCAGTAATGAGAAAGACCATAACTGTGCTGATGATCGCAGTGTTCACCATTATGCTGGCCTCGTGTTCGGGTAAGAGCGAAAAAGCCGGGGCGGCCGGTGAAACTGAGACAGCCAATGAAGCTGAGGCGGCCGATGAAGCCGAGGCGGCCGGTGAAACTGAGACAGCCAATGAAGCTGAGGCGACCGCTGAAGCCGGAGAGGAGAACAGCATCGAAGTGCTTTTTCAAACGGTGTGTTCCGCAGATGAAGCGCTGGAACTGGCGAAGAATGCCGGCGCCGTTGTTTTTGAAAGACAGGGCTGCACCTCCGGAAAAGACGTCTGGGATACGTTTTATCATGATGCAAGCGATGGAAGTGCGGCTTCGGTCCTGTGTGCTCATTACTATGTTCTGGAAAAAGAGCATATGAGCGAGGAACTGTATGAACAGGAAAAAGATAAGTACCCAAAACTGTTCTTTTATCTGGTTGTTTATGATGGAAAAGAATATTCGATAAAGGTACGGGAAAGCACGCTGGAAACATTGGATTATAAGGATACTTTCCAGTACCTTCTGCATTTTACGGGAGAGGCGCCGCCTACAGCCCTGTATACAGACTACGATAATTACGTTCTGGTCGACGATCCTGAAGCCACATGGGACGGGATCGTCGCCGGAATGGTCAGTTCGCAGGCCGGCGCCGGGTATAAGCACTTTACGGTATATCTTGACTATATAGGATGGAACGGCTGAATCCGAATGCTACGCCGATGTGGCGGCGGAGACATTTGGCATTTCAGAACCGATTTGTGGCATCCGGTGCCATTTTCGAGCCTCCGGATGACACACAGATGAAAAAGTGAGTATTCGTCAAACAGAGCTTTGGAAGAAGATGAAGAAGGAGGTCCTATGAGTTCAAAACGTTTCCCGCAGACGATCATGGCGACCGTATGCCTGCCGTGGACGGAGGATTTCCGGCTGGATGAGGCGCTGCTTGTAAAAGAGATCGAGAGTATCGTCGCCAATGACGTGAAGACGCTTTATCTTTTCGGGACGGCCGGCGAAGGGTACAGCGTCGACGATCCGACGTTCAAACGCGTCGTGGACATCTTTGAGAAAACGATGCGCGGATGCGGCGGCACCACTCCGATCGTAGGTGTGATTGGTACGTCGTTCGATGCGATGAAAAGCCGCATCGATTACTGTGCGGATAAAGGAATCGGGGATTTCCAGATCTCTTTCCCGTGCTGGGGCGCGCCGACGGACGCGGAGGTCATGAATTTCTTTCACGGGATCTGCGACGCATTTCCGGGAATGCGCTTCATGCACTATAATAACGGCGCCCGTTCCCGCCGCATGCTGACCGCGTCGGAATACAGGAAGATCGCTGACGAGATCCCGAACCTGGTGTCCGTGAAAAACCCGGGCGCGGGCATGGCGGAGATCATTGACTGTATGCGCGCGGACCTGCCGATCCAGTTTTTCTTTATGGAATCGACCTACGGTTACGCTTCGCTATACGGAGAATCCGCGCTCCTGATCTCGATCCTGAACATGAATTACAAAATGGCGCACGCCTATTTTGAAGCAGGCAGAAAGAAGGATATCGCTGCGATCACGAAGATCGACCGCGACTGCCGGTGCGTCATGGACGCGTTCAGCCTGCTCTCCGGCGGCAGGATCGACGCGGCCTATGATAAGTTTTTCGTAAAATACATGATCCCGGAATTCCCGCACCGGCTCTATCCGCCGTACGTAGGATTCTCGGAGCAGGAATTCGCAAAATTCGACGCAAGTGTGCGGAGGTCGATCCCGGACTGGTTTGAGGAGTGCTGAAATGTACACGACGAAAGTGACCTCGGAAGATATGGCGCTGGCGCGCACGGTACTGTATCCATGGGTAATGGATCCTGCGGCGCTTCCCATACGCTTTACGCTGGGCGGCTGCGTTTACCGGGGCATACCGGAGGGCTGCCGTACCGAATGCGGGCGGATCCCGGATTCCAGGATCATGGAAAGGACTTATTCGGGAATGATCCCCGGCACAGATCTCGAGGTCTCCGCCGTCTGCCGCGTATACATGGATCACCCGGTCGTGGAATGGACGGCCTATATCCGCAATACGGGCAGCGCGGATTCCGCGGTCATCACGGACTTTTACGGTATGGACGGGATCCTTCCCGGCGAGGGGCCCGTGATCACAGCCTCCAACGGGGATACCTGCGAAGAGGATCTGTATACGGAAAGGCATATCGACCTCACGTCCGAGAAGGTCTTTTCCCAGCATCCCGACGGCGGCCGCGGCAGCGACTGCGCCTGGCCGTATTCTAGAGTAACGTGTGCTGATAAGGGATATCTTCTGTCCATCGGCTGGCCGGGGCAATGGGTGAGCCGTTACGAGATCGCGGAGAGCGGATTCCGCTTTCAGGCGAAGCAGCAGGACACACGCTTTTTCCTGCATCCCGGCGAAACGGTGCGTTCGCCCCGGATGACAGTGATGATCCATACGGGCAGTGAAGAGCGCGGCATCAATCTGTGGCGCCGCTTTATGATCGACCACATCGTGCCGAGACCGGACGGAGACGTGCCGCCGCCCGCCGTCTCGCTTTCCAATCACGGAAGCGGCGTTGAGTATACCGAGTCCTCGGAAGAACAGCAGCTTCAGGCGCTTCAGGTCTTCCGGAAATTCGGCGTTCCCGGGGAACACTGGTGGATCGACGCGGGCTGGTATCCCTGTGCGGATGAAAACGGAAAGAATGACTGGCACCAGACGGGCATCCCGGCGGCAGACGAAAAACGCTATCCGCGGGGACTCCGGCCGGTGCAGGAGAAAGCGGCGGAGCTCGGCTATGATTTCCTTCTGTGGTTTGAGCCGGAGCGGATCTCCCTGCCGCATGTTGCGGGGTTGTATCCCGACCATTTTATCCTGAAACTCAAAGATGAAAGCGCGCTGGATGCGGTGCGGCTCACCGGCGCGTGCCGGGCGCTGATCGAGAACATGGGCCTTCTCAATCTGGCGGATGAGTCCTGTGTCGACTGGATCGTGGAAAAGACGGACCAGATGATCAAGGACTTCAAAGTCAAGGTGTACCGGCAGGATTTCAATTTCCCGCCGCTTATCTGGTGGCGGCAGAACGATGAAGAGGACCGGCAGGGGATCACGGAAAACCTGTATATCCAGGGATATCTCCGTTTCTGGGACGAGCTTCTTTGCCGCAACCCGGGCATGTGGATCAACTCCGTGTCCTCCGGCGGCCGCCGCAGTGATCTGGAGAGCCTCAGCCGGTCGGTATCGCTCCATCAGTCCGATTTCGGCTACGGGCTGCATCCCGTTCATCAGGCATATCTTGCGTCGTCCTTCCTGTGGCAGCCGTACTGCGGCACCTTTGCCATGAGCTGGGATGACGAAAACGGGGAATACGGAGGCAGGAGCCGCCTGCACAATACCTTTGACAACTACATGGCGCACTGCGCTCTCTGTCCCTCCATGCGGATATCCGAGGAAGTGCTCGGTCTGGAGAAAGATACGGACGAGGAGCCGGCAGGCCTTCGGTATTACAGGATCTTCCGCAAGATATGGGAGACGGCGGCCCCGTATATGATCTGCGGGGACGTTTACGTCCTGCATCCGAGCGACCGGACGAACCGGGGGTACCATGCGGTCCAGTTCCATGATGAAGAGAAGGGATCCGGATTCCTGCAGATCATCCGCAACACGAAATGTCCGGAAGGGCGTATCACTGTGCATCCGCGGCAGATTGATACGGAGGCGGAGTATACGCTCTCGTCGCCCGAATCCGGCCGTAAGATGACCATATCCGGAAGCAGGTTAGCGCAGGAAGGTTTTTCCGTATCCATTCCGGCGCGCTCCGGCGTGATCTGGTTCTACAGCGTAGAAAAGCGATTCTGATGAGATGAAAATATTCAAATTCGGAGATCCGGGCGCGGACATCGTCCTTATCCAGCCCGTCTTTGATCAGGATCCTGAAGGGATCAAAAAGGAAGCCAGTGTCATTGCCGGCGCCTGCAGCGTACCGTTTCAGCTGATCGCCGCCGGAGTCGACGACTGGAATAATGATCTTTCGCCCTGGGAGGCGCCGCCGGTATTCGGAAAGGACGGCTTCGGAGGCGGTGCCGCAGGAACGCTGGATGAGC
>JAFOIS010000300.1 GCA_017420605.1 Lachnospiraceae bacterium
GAAGATCGAGATCCGCCTGACGAAAAAAGAAGGTGAGATCATCACTTCCGTCTTCAACACCGGCGATCCCATTCCGCAGGATTCACTCGGAAAACTGTGGGATAAGTTTTACAAAGCCGATAAGGCGAGAACGCGTGAATACGGCGGATCCGGCATCGGGCTTTCGATCGTGAAAGCGATCATGGACGCGCACCGCAAAAGCTGCGGCGTACAGAACTACGAGAACGGCGTCGCTTTCTGGTTTTCACTCGATGCGGCGGAACCGAAGGAAACATGAATATACTTTTCCGTGCGAATGTGGTAAAGTAGTAAAAATAACGGCGTCCGCAGGATGCCGGATAAGGCAGAGAAACGATACATGATCACCGTCATCGACTACGACGCAGGCAATCTGCACAGTGTTGCAAACGCGCTTTCCGCCATCGGCGCAGACTACGGCGTAAGCCGCGATCCGGAAGATATCCGGACGGCGGACCGCATCCTTCTGCCCGGCGTCGGCAGCTTCGGCGACGCGATGGATTCGCTTACACGCAGCGGCCTTACCGGACCGCTCACGGAGGCCGTCCGGTGCGGCGTTCCTTTTCTCGGTATCTGCCTCGGATACCAGCTGCTTTTTGAGGGAAGCGAAGAAAGCCCGGGATGTCCCGGTCTGTCTCTGCTCGAAGGTTATGTCCGGCGCTTTCCGGACCGCCCCGGCATGAAGGTGCCGCATATGGGCTGGAATTCACTTTCGATCCGGAAGAAGGACGGCCTTTACCGGGATATCCCGGACGGATCTTTCATGTATTTCGTACACTCGTACTACGTCGATCCGACGGACAAGAACATCGTGAGCGCCGAAACGGACTACGGTTTTCCGTTTGCCGCCTCCGTGGAGGAGGGCAATATCGCGGGCATGCAGTTCCATCCCGAGAAATCGGGAGACGCGGGACTGGCGGTCCTTCGGCGCTTCGCATTCCCGGAAGGGAGGCGCGTATGCTGACGAAACGCATCATTCCGTGCCTTGACGTTGACCGCGGACGCGTGGTAAAAGGCATCCGTTTCGTCGGGATCCGCGACGCTGGCGATCCCGTGGAGTGTGCCGCCGCCTACAACGCTGCCGGCGCGGATGAACTGGTTTTTCTCGATATCACGGCTTCTTCCGACGGACGGTCGACCGTTGTCGATATGGTGAACCGGGTAGCCAAAACGGTCTTTATTCCCTTCACGGTGGGCGGTGGCATCCGGACGGTCGATGATTTCCGCGCGATGCTGCGTGCCGGCGCGGACAAGGTCTCGGTCAATTCGGCCGCCATTGTAAGGCCGGAGCTCATTTCCGAAGCCGCACTGAAATTCGGCAGCCAGTGCGTCGTACTCGCGATCGACGCGAAACGCCGGGAAGACGGCCGTGGCTGGACGATCTACAAACACGGCGGGCGGATCGACTGCGGGATAGACGCCGTCGAATGGGCAAAGGAAGGCGCCTTACGCGGCGCCGGTGAGATCCTGCTTACCAGCATGGACTGTGACGGCGGGAAAAAGGGATACGATCTTGCGCTGACGCGCGCCGTTGCCGAAGCCGTGAACATCCCCGTCATCGCATCCGGGGGCGCCGGATCGATGGAAGATTTTTACGACGTATTTACCGACGGAGCGGCGGACGCCGCACTTGCCGCCTCGCTTTTTCACTATAAGGAAATGGAGATCGGCGACCTGAAGACCTATCTTTCGGGGCGCGGGATCCCTGTCCGGAAGACTTATCTTACGTAACGCCGGGAGAGAATACAAGGAGCAGAAGATGGCTGCCATTACCGGAGAATGGGCCGCGGCGCTGAAGCCGGAGTTTTCGAAGCCCTATTACCGCACTCTTTATGAGAAGGTGCGGGAGGAATACCGTACCCATACGGTCTATCCGCCGAGCGGCGACATCCTGAACGCCTTTGCCTTTACGCCCCTTGAAAAAGTCAAGGTCGTGATCCTCGGCCAGGATCCCTACCACGAGCCGGGTCAGGCGAACGGCCTTTGCTTCTCCGTACATAAGGGGATCGAGATCCCGCCGTCCCTCGTCAATATCTATCAGGAACTGCACGACGATCTCGGTCTTCGGATCCCGGACAACGGCGATCTGACACCCTGGGCGAAGCAGGGCGTCCTGCTTCTCAATACCGTGCTGACGGTCCGTGCGCACGCCGCCAATTCCCACCGCGATATCGGCTGGGAGACGTTTACGGATGCCGCGATCAAAGCGCTCGAGAGAGAGGACAGGCCGATCGTCTACATTCTCTGGGGCCGGCCGGCACAGGCGAAAGAGGCCCTGATCACGAATCCGAAACATCTCGTGATCCGGTCTCCGCACCCGAGCCCCCTTTCGGCCTACCGCGGTTTCTTCGGAAGCCGCCCGTTTTCACGCGCGAATGCCTATCTGGTATCGCACGGCATAGAACCTGTTGACTGGCAGATCCCGGATAGCAAGGAGCAGTCGTGGCAAACAGCGGAAAGAAAGTAGTGAAACAGGCCTCGTTTCTGATGGCCGCCCAGATCACGAGCAGCGTGATCGGACTGCTGTACCGTACGCCGCTGCATCTCATTATGGGAGATGACGGCGACGGCTACTACAGTTATGCCTACGACTGGTACGCGATCATCCTGATCATCGCGTCCTACAGCATCCCGAGCGCCGTTTCCAAGGTCATGGCGGAACGTCTTGCCCGGAAGGAGTATAAAAATGCGGCGCGCGTTTTCCAGGCGGCTCTGCTTTTCGTGCTGATCGTCGGCGGCGGCGCTTCGCTGTTCACGTTCTTTGCCGCGCCGCTTCTTCTTTCGAAGCAGCCGAACGCCGTCCCGGCTCTCCGGATCCTTGCGCCGGTGATCTTCTTATCCGGCGTGCTCGGCGTGTTCCGCGGCTTCTTCCAGGCACATAACAAGATGGCACCCACAGCGATCTCGCAGATTCTGGAGCAGATTCTGAACGCGGTGTTTTCCGTCGTGATGGCTTACTTCCTCACCGGGCCTTACCGCGCGTCCGGCGCCGACAGCACTCTGATCGGACGCTACGGCGCCGCAGGCGGGACCATCGGGACCGGCGCGGGCGTCGTTACCGGACTCATCGTGATCCTTTTTGTCTTTTACGCTAACAGGTCCTTCCTGAAAAGAAGGCTCCGCGAAGACCGGTCGCGGTCGACGGAAACGCTCTGGACGTCCCTGCGCGCTATCCTTCTTATGGTCGTGCCGATTCTCCTTGCGACTACGGTCTACAACATGGTCAACGTCATTGACCAGCAGCTCTATACGAACCTTGAGATCCTCCGCGGCATCGACCGCGACGCGGTGAACCGTGCCTACGGGCTTTTCGGCTACCGGTGCCGCCCGATCATCAATATACCGATCGCCATGGCCTCCGCAACGAGTGCCGCGCTCATTCCGGCGATTGCGACTTCCATGGCCGCCGGCAGGAAGAGCGAAGCGGGAGAGAAGATCTCGGAATGCATCCGCTTCGTTATGTTCCTGGCGATCCCCGCTGCGACCGGCCTTGCGATCCTCTCATACGGGGTGATCTTCATCCTGTATCCGGGCGGCGATATCGCCGGCGCGGCGCGCCTTCTTACGATCGGCGCCGTATCGGTCGTGTTCTACAGTCTGTCGACGGTCTCCAACGGCGTTCTGCAGGGCAGCGGACATCCGATGCTTCCGGTGCGCAATACGCTGATCGCGATCGGCGTGAACGTTCTTTCGCTGCTTCTCTTTACCGGCGTTTTCCGGCTGGGTGTGAACGGCCTCGTCCTTTCGACGGTCCTCTTCGCCGTCGCAGCGAGCGTCCTCAACCTGATGGCCGTGCGGAAGCGTCTGTCGTTTAAGACCGATATCCGAAATACGTTCCTGATACCCGTCATTTCCTCCGCGCTGATGGGCGTTGTGCTTCTTGTTTTCTTCTGGCTGCCGAAATGGATCCTGCCCGGCTTTTTCGGACACTATGGAGGAAACGTACTGATCACGATCGTATCCGTCGTTACCGGCGTTCTCAGCTATTTTATCGCTTACGTCCGGCTTTCCGGCATTACGGAAGCGGAACTGCGCGAATTCCCGCTCGGCGGGAAGATCGTCAGGGTCCTCCGTCTTCTGCACGTTCCGGTCCGAAGCGGAAAGAAGGAGAGGGCGCCGCGCCTGAAATAAAAAGTATCCGCCCCGCAAGGGGTGTTATGAAGTGCCGGTGATCCGGCTTGAGAAAGGGAGTGTTTACGTGGCAGAAAAGAAACTTATGCTCGGCAACGAAGCGATCGCGCGAGGCGCCTGGGAAGCCGGCGTCGGCGTATCGAGCGCATATCCGGGAACGCCGAGTACGGAGATCAGCGAATCCCTCGTACAGTATGGAAAAGACATTTACTGTGAATGGGCTCCGAATGAAAAAGTAGCGGCGGAAGTTGCGGTCGGCGCGTCGATGAGCGGCGTCCGGTCCATGGCTTCCATGAAAATGGTCGGCTTCAACGTCGCGGCCGATCCGGTCTACTCCGCGTCCTATACGGGCGTAGGCGGCGGCATGGTGATCGTCGTTGCCGACGATCCCGGCATCTACAGTTCGCAGAACGAACAGGATACGCGGCAGATCTGCCGCGCGGCGCAGCTTCCGGTCCTCGAGCCCTCCGACAGCGCCGAGGCGAAGGAATTTACAAAGCTTGCCTACGATCTCAGCGAGCAGTACGACACGATCGTCGTGCTCCGTACCACGACGCGCCTTGCGCACTCGCAGTGCCTCGTGGAACTTGCGGACCGTACGGTACGGGAACCCGTTCCTTATGAACGCAACCCGCAGAAATGGGTCATGATGCCCGCCAACGCCGCAAAACGCCACGCGGTCGTGGAAGATAGGATGATCCGGATGGCGGATGACGCCGCCGCGTTTTCGATCAACCGCATGGAAATGCGCGATACGAAGATCGGCTTCATCACGAGCGGCATTCCGTATACCTATGTCCGCGAAGCCATGCCCGACGCTTCGGTGCTCAAGCTCGGACTTGTTCATCCGCTCCCGGAGAAGCTCATCCGCGACTTCGCCTCCCGGGTCGACCGGCTCATCATTTTTGAAGAGCTCGAGCCCGTTATTGAGGAACAGGTCGCCGCGATGGGCATCGCCTGCGAAGGGAAGTCCCTCTTCCCGCGAAGGGGAGAGTACTCCGCGAATCTGCTGCGGAAGACTTTCCTGAACGCTCCCGCGCAGGCCGCACCGGCGCAGGTACCGGCGCGTCCGCCGATCCTCTGCCCGGGCTGCCCGCACAGAAGCGTTTTCACGGTGCTTAAAAAGCTCCGTCTGCACGCGGCGGGCGATATCGGCTGCTATACGCTCGGCGCCGTACCGCCGCTCTCCGTGATCGACACCACGCTCTGCATGGGTTCCTCGATCTCGACGCTCCACGGTATGGAGAAAGCCCGCGGGAAAGAATATATCCGCAACTGGGTCGCCGTCATCGGGGATTCCACCTTTATGCACACCGGCGTCAATTCTCTTATGAATATGGTCTATAACCAGTCGTCCGGAACGGTGATCATCCTTGACAACCGCACGACAGCCATGACCGGCCATCAGGATCATTCCGGCACCGGAAAGACTCTGCTTGAACAAAACGTCGTCCCGATCGACTTTACGTCACTGATCCGCGGTATGGGGATAGAGCACGTATACACGGTCAACTCCTTCGATC
>JAFOIS010000038.1 GCA_017420605.1 Lachnospiraceae bacterium
ATAGCCGGTGCCTTCGAGAAGCGTTCTCAGCATCTCTTCCGCTTCCGGTCCGTCTGCGGCGACGTTTTCCCTCGCAAGGATCGCGTCGGAGATCAGTTCCGTGCCGACGTACATCCGCGCGTCCGCCTCGATATCCGCTTCTGTCAGATTGGCGTACGTCATGAACTCTTCCGTTTTCATTCCGTACTGTGCCGCGGTCTTCGCAAGGTTATCGCGGACAAACGCCGTAAAGGCCTCGATGCGGTCTTTCGGGTACTGTTTGTACTCCGCGAGTGCGAGGACCGCGTTCCAGGCAGCGGACCGCATCTCCGCCATGCTGCTCGTCGCGGCGTCTTTTTCCAGCGAAGAGCGGATCTCTTCCCGGAATTCCGCCACCGTGCCGTAGGACGTGTTGGCGGCTACCCATTCGTCCGTCGCCTCTTCGAGCGGCGCCTTGACCTCATTGATCGTAACGGTAAACTCGGCGTCCTTTCCGGCCAGATGCTCGTAGTAGTTCTCCGGGAACGTGACCGTGACGACGACCGTCTCTCCGGCTTTGTGGCCGATCAGCTGGTCTTCGAAATCGTCTACGAAAGAACCGGACCCGATGATGAGATCGAACCCGTGATCCGTGCCGCCGTCAAAAGCGACCCCGTCTACTGTACCGGCATAGTCGATGTTGGCGGTCATGCCGTACTGGATCTCCGTTTCGGCCGGCATGGAGACAGGCATATAGGACAGGTAATTCGCGACCTCCGCGTTTACCTGATCATCGGTCACCGGCTCCGGCTCCGATCTCGGGATCTCGATCCCGACGTAATCTCCGAGCGTTATGAACGCGTCGATCCCCGCTTCGGCGACCGTTTCGTCCACGATCGGCACGTCGTCCGTCTCCTCCGTGCCGTCCTGCGGCACGCTCTCAGAACTGTCGCCGGCCGGAGCGGTGCTTTCCGTGCTCTCCTCGGAAGACGCGGCGGAGCTGTCCGGCGCGCTGCTTTCGGAAGCGCCTCCGCAGGCGCAGAGGAAAAGCGCCGCGGCAAGAAGGATGGCTATATGTTTATATTTCATCGTTTTTCCTTTCTCTGTGATCATTTCCGTAACCGACAGATGCATTTTATCATATCCGCCTGCCGGCATTTATGAAATAATCGTGAACACCTTACTCCTCGGGGTATTCCGCGTAATAGGCCTTTGCCTCCCACGGTCCGAGCGTAATGCGAAGGACACCGTCGAATGCCGTCTGACACCCGGGCTCTTCCGAATACGCTTCCCCGGCCGTCCGGAAGACCTGTAAAAACCGCACGTTCGTATCCCGCCGGAACCCGGCCGGATACACGGGCACCATAAGGTTCCTCTTCTTTTCCACAGCCGAGACTGCGAGGACCGCGGCGCCCTTTTCATTAAAACGCCCGTAAACGATACATCCGTCCCTGGCCGCCAGCGGAATGAAGGAGCCCGTACGGAGGACCGGATACCGGTTCCGGAGCATGATGAGAGCCCGGTGATACGCGATCAGCGCCTTATCCTCCCGGCCCCAGGGATAGGTCCTGCGGTTGTCCGGATCGGTAAAGCCGACCTGCCCGGCCTCATCCCCGTAGTAGACCGTCGGCGCGCCGATCCACGTCATCTGCATGAATACCGCGGCGTAGAATACCGCCTTCACGACGCCTTCCGCCGCCGCGTCCGCGCCGAGTGTGTCAAGACGTCCCACCATTCCGTTCGTTCTGGTGAGGAAACGGGAATGGTCGTGATTGGACAGTTCGTGCATCGCGCACAGCTGCGAACGGAACGGCAGGGCCGCCATATGGCCGTTCATGACCGTCATAAAGGAGCGCGCGTCGCCGATCCACTGCTCCATCTTCCGCTCGCTGTGCTTCTCCATACCGGTGAAAAACCAGGAAACGGGATCGAAAAACGCGTCGTAGTCCATGACGGAATCCCACTCCCCGCGTGAGAGCCACTCCTCCGGGCTTCCGTAGTGTTCGGCAAGGACGAACGCCTCCGGCGACGTCTTCCGGATGCGGTCGTGCAGCTTTCGGAGGAACGCGTGGTTTTCTTCCCTGTCAAGGCCGATATCCGCCGCGACGTCGAGCCGCCAGCCGTCCGCCGAGTACGGCGGCATAAGCCACTTTTCGGCGGCGGAGAGGATCTTCTCCGTCAGTTCTTCCGACTTGCCGTACGCAAGCTTCGGCAGGGTGCTGTTGCCCCACCAGTACATGGCGGTATCATTGTCCGGCCAGGCCGTTTCATCCCGGAAATAGAAATAATCGCGGTACGGGCTTTCCGGATCCGCATAGGCGCCGTGGCTTACGCCGTCCGGCCCCTTGTGTGTTTTCTCGCGGTCGAACCAGGGATGCCGGTCGCTGCAGTGGTTGAATACGCCGTCGAGGATCACCCTGATCCCAAGATCGTGCGCTGCCGAAATAAGGTCCGCAAGCGCTTCGTCGCCGCCCAGATGCGGGTCGACGTGCAGATAGTCCGCCGTGTCATACCGGTGGTTCGAAGGGGACACGAAAACAGGATTGAGGTAAAGAGCCTCGACACCGAGATCCTTCAGATACGGCAGTTTTTCCCGGATGCCGGCAAGATCCCCGCCGTAAAAGCGGTATACGTCAAACGGCTTCGGCGGCGTATGCCAGAAACGGACGCGCTCCACCGGATGGCCGAGGTAGGTGTATTCGCCGCTCTTTACGCCATTTTCCGGATCGCCGCTCCGGAACCGGTCCGGGAAGATCTGATAAAATACCGCGCCCTGCGCCCAGGCCGGCGTATGCACGTCCGCCGTAAGACGGAACGGCACGACGTCGTCCATTTCCTCCGCGAGCCCGCTCTGTCCGTACCAGAGGGAGAGCTCGCCGCGGAAGATGCGGAAGGCATAGGAAAGACTCGTCTTTTCCGCCGTTATGGCGGCGGTATAATAGTCATAACCCCGCTCCGATCCGGCGAGGGTCATATCATGGAAATGGACCTGCTCCCGCGTGCGCCTCGGCCACACGGCAAGGACGGCCCGGTCCGTATCGTCCGCAAGCGTCCGCAGCCGGAGAAGCACTTCTTCTCCCGCCCTCGGCTCCGCCGGAATGACGAAACGGTCCGACCCGTCATGGAAAACGGCACGTCCACAGAAAAGCGGCCGTGCCGGATCATTACCCGTTAAATATCGCTTCAAATTCTTCCCGTCCGATCTTTTCTTTTTCAAGCAAAGCAGCCGCCAGCCGGTCGAGCGCATCCCGGTTCTCCGCGATGATGCGTCTCGCTTCCGCGTAACACTCCGCGATGATCTTCGCGACTTCGGCGTCGATCCGCGTCGCGGTCTCCTCGCTGTACGCCCTGGTCTTTTCAAAGTCGCGGCCGATAAAGACCTCGTCTTCGTCGTTGTCGTAGGACACCGGCCCGATCACGTCCGAGAAGCCATAGCGCGTGACCATCGCCCGCGCGGTCGCCGTACAGTTCTTGATATCTTCCGACGCGCCGGTCGTGATGTCGTCGAAGATCAGTTCCTCGGCAACGCGGCCGCCCAGCCCGACGATGATGTTCTGCCGCATCCTTCCGCGGGTATTGAACAGCTCGTCCTTTTCCGGCAGCGGCATCGTATAGCCCGCCGCGCCGAGGCCCGTCGGAATGATCGAGACCGAATAGACCGGTCCTTCATCCGGCAGCACATGGAAGAGGATCGCGTGTCCCGCCTCGTGATAGGCGGTGATCTTCCTGTCTTTTTCGGAAATGATCTTGCTCTTCTTTTCCTGCCCTATGCCGACCTTGACGAATGCTTTTTTGATATCGTCCTGGCGGATATACTGCCGGTCGTCCTTCGCGGCGTTGATCGCCGCCTCGTTGAGCAGATTCTCGAGATCCGCGCCGGTAAAGCCGGCCGTCGTCTGCGCGATCTGCTGAAGATCGACGTCTTCGGCAAGCGGCTTGTTTTTGGCGTGCACGTTAAGGATCTCTTCACGGCCGCGTACGTCCGGCCTTCCGACGACGACCTTCCGGTCGAACCGGCCGGGACGGAGGATCGCCGGATCCAGGATATCCACGCGGTTCGTGGCCGCCATCACGATGATGCCTTCGTTGACGCCGAAGCCGTCCATTTCCACGAGGAGCTGGTTCAGCGTCTGCTCGCGTTCGTCATGTCCGCCGCCCAATCCCGCGCCGCGGCGTCTCGCGACGGCGTCGATCTCATCGATGAAAACGATGCAGGGGGCATTTTTCTTGGCTTCTTCAAACAGGTCGCGGACGCGCGACGCGCCGACGCCGACAAACATTTCCACAAAATCGGAACCCGAGATCGAAAAGAACGGCACGCCGGCCTCTCCGGCCACCGCTTTCGCGATCAGCGTCTTGCCGGTCCCGGGCGGTCCGACAAGGATCACGCCCTTCGGGATCCTCGCGCCGACGCGGGTATACTTCTCCGGGGACCGCAGAAAATCCACGATTTCAAAGAGATCCTCCTTCTCTTCCACAAGACCCGCCACGTCGCCGAACGTGATCTTTTTATCCTTCTCGCTCATCTTCCGGGCGCGGCTGCGTCCGAAGTTCATCATTTTCGCGTTGGCCGAATCGCCGCCCTGGCGGTTCATCATCGTCAGAATGAGGAAAAAGAACACGCCCATGACCACCATCGGAAGGATGGTGTTAAGGAGCGTCGAATCTCCCCGGACAGCCGTCACGGTGAGCGGTACTTTTTCATATTTATCCGTGAGCAGCTGCTCTATCTCCGTTACGTCCAGCACATGGAAGCTGCCGGTCTCGCCGCTTTTGCGGACAGCGATGATTTGACCCGTCGGGACCGAACGGTCCGGGCGGATCGTGACCGACGTGATCTTATCCTCTTTCAGATCGGCGGCGAGCTGACGGGCGTCGTACCCGTCTATCCGGTTCGTCCTGCCGAAAAACAGGTAATATCCGGCGAAAAAGACGATCAGGAGGATCAGCGGGACATAGGAGATGCGGGGTCTTTCGTTCACGTTATCCCTCCAGCTCGACAGCGCCCACGTACGGCAGGTTGCGGTAGAGCTGCTTATAGTCCATGCCGCAGCCGACCACGAACTTGTTCGGGATCTCAAAGCCGAGATAATCGATGTTTACGTCCACCTCGCGGCGGCTCGGCTTCTCCAGAAGGCTGCAAAGACGGAGCGAGGCCGGCTTGCGGTCGCGCAGAAGGCCGAGAAGATACGCAAGGGTGCGGCCGGAATCGACGATGTCTTCGATGATAAGGACTTCCTTTCCCTCCAGAGGCTGATCGAGGTCCTTGACGATCTTGACGATCCCGCTCGTCTTCGTATCGTCTCCGTAGCTGGAAACGGACATAAAGTCCATCGTGACCGGCACGGTCAGGCGCTTTGCCAGATGGGTCATGAAGAACACGCCGCCCTTGAGCACGCAGATGACGTGAAGGGTCTTCCCCTCATAATCCCTGCTGATCTCCTCCGCCAGTTCTCTCGTTCTCTTCTCGATCTCTTCTTCCGGTATCAAAACGCTGATCTTTTCCATCTTCGCACTTTTCTCCTTCCCATGTGAGGCGCAAGGCCGTTTTCGTCGTGCCGCTTATGGTATATCCTGCGCAGGGGCGGTATCCGATGACCCACAGGATCTCGGATCCGGCTGCGGCAAGAGGGATCCTGTCCCTCTCCTCTTTCGGGATCTTTCTGTCCGTGAAGAGATCGGAAAGGCTCTTCCGCGCGCCGTCCGCCCTTATGATGAGGAAATCGCCCGGTCTCCTTGTACGGACCTCGAGAGGCGGGATTTCCCCATTTTTCAAATGAAGACTATCGCATATTGTATCATAATCAAACCATTTCGTATAGTGGAGATCCGGCACCGGATACGGGAATTTTTCCGTCAGGGCGAGCGTAAGGCGGCCTTCGGGGACCACGCTGCCTGCCGGATGCGCCATGCCGCTCTGCCCGTTCCCGTTCTGCCCGTCCCGCCGCGGAGAAGCGTCTCTCTTTTCGATGAGGATCCCGCCGGCACGCCGCACGGCTCTCATGCCGTACGGAAGATCCGTCTGCTTTCCCTCTTCCATGCCGCACAGATCACAGAGCGCGGAAAGATGCGCGGCGGTGATATCCTTCCGTTTTCCGGAAACGCTCTCCAGTGCGCAAAGAAAGATGTACGGCAGGAGCCTTCTGTCCTCTGCCGCAAGTTCCCCGGCAGTAAGAAAACACTCCTCCGCCCTCTCCCCGGCCGCTGTCCCGGTCATGCGCCGATAACTTTCCGCCGCGCGTTCCCTGATAAAAGACACCGCTTCCTGTGAAAGCGCCGCCGCCTTCGCGATATGCGATACCGCCTCCGCGTTGACGTTTTCCGCAAGATACGGCAGTACGGTATGCCGGATCCTGTTTCTTGCATATTCGTCGGAGGAATTGGTCTCATCTTCCCGCCACGCGATGCCGCGCGCCCGAAGGTACGCTTCGATCTCCCCTCGCCGGGCAAAAAGCAGGGGACGGATCACATTTCCCGAAACGGGATGCATGCCGCCGAACGCCGCAAGTCCGCCTCCGCGCGAAAGCTGGTAAAGCACCGTCTCCGCCTGATCATCCATCTGATGGGCAAGCGCGATATAAACGCGCCCCCCGGGCTTCCCTGTCCCGCTCCCGGCCGGCGATATGCCGCCCTCTTCCGCCGCGCTCCTGTCTTCCGCCGCTTTCCGCATCTCCGCCGCAAACACTTCCCGGCGGACCATGCGGCCGCCCTCCTCGAGGCTGACGCCCTGCCGCTTTGCATAAGCCGGCACATCAAAGCGCGCGACGGTGCAGGGGATCCCCTCTTTTTCACAGTACGCCGAAACATACGAGGCATCTTCGTCGGCGGACGAGCCGCGGATGCCGTGATGCACGTGCACCGTGCGCACAGACCAGCCGTGCTTTTTCCCAAGGGTGATCAGCACGTCCAGAAGGCACATGGAATCCGCGCCGCCCGAGACGCCGGCGATCACGATGTCCCCGTGCGAAAGCATGTCTTTCTCACGGATGTACCGCTCCGCGCGCTCCAGAAACGCGTATACGGTCCGTTCTATCTCTCTGCGATCCGGCATGAGGCAGCTTTCCCTTCATAAAAGAAAAAGGCCATGCAGCAGGTCTTCCCGCCGCATGGCTTATGATCGATCTTGCTTATTCGGCAGGACGGAACAGGATGTCGCCATCTTCCACCAGGCCGAACCTTGCACGGGCCGTTTCCTTGATGAACTCCTCGGATTCGACATACTCCCGTATGCTTTCCATTCCTTCCGCTCTTTCTTTTTCTGCGGTGATCGCGTCCTGGAGCATCTGGGTCTCTTCGTCGTTCGTCACGATCTGCGCACGAAGACGCACGCCCTCGGAAAGGAGGACGAAAAACAGAAGACATACGACGAATGTGATCACCAGCATACCGAGCCGGTTGCGGCGCCTCGCAAGCCGTTTCGCGTTGCGGCGCCTTCTTTCCGTGCTATCCATGACAGCGCTCCCGATAACGACAGGCTTACCGGGAACTTTATGGCATACTGCTCCCGTTAGCCTTAAGTTATGTAAATCATACCCTTCGCCGAAATAAAATGCAAGTAAATTTCCTAAATTAGCCCTTGCATTTTTCATTCTTATCCCCTACAATAAGGAAGCGGTTTTGCGAAAGACCGAACGGGGGCGTAGCTCAGTTGGGAGAGCGCTTGAATGGCATTCAAGAGGTCAAGGGTTCGATTCCCTCCGTCTCCACGTAAAGAAAGCCCGGATCAATTCGGATCCGGGCTTTTTTTCATACAAGATACTGCCGCAGGTTTTCAAATACGATCTCATAGGCGTCGGCATACATATGGACGCCGTCGACGGAAAATTCATCCTTCTGCTCTCCGCGCTCATCCGTAAGGCCCGCATTGACGTCGATATACCGGTATCCGTATTTTTCCGCCAGTTTCTTTACGCGGCGGTTGCATTCGGCGATATTCTCCCTCGTCCGGTCCTTCAGCATCCCGCGGGTCCACTCGTTCTGCCCCGGCAGGTGATGGTTGGTCGGATAATACGCCATGCAGAAGATCTCCGTCTCCGGGAGCCTTTCCTTTGCCGTCTTAAGGATCTTTTCGTAGTTGGCCTCCAGATGATCCATCCAGCCTTCCCCGTAGACACGGTCGGTCATGTCGTTTGTCCCGATATTGATGAACACCTTTGCCGGTGCAAGATCGAGCAGCACCGTATCGATCTCACGGAGGAAGTCGTCGGTCGTCGTCCCGCCGATCCCGCGGTTATAGATGACAGCGTCGATCCCCTTACTTCGGGCCATTTCACAGACGGGGAACTGCTCCATCAGCGAAGACCCCGTAAACAGGACCGCTCCTTTTTTCGCCGCGCGGTTCAGTATCTTATAGTTTCTGACCTTGCGCTCCTTCTCCGCGCGTGCGCGTTCCATCATCATGGAACCGGTCTGCTTTTTTATTTCCTCAAGAAGTTCCCTCTGCTCCGCGTTCAGTTTTGTAAGATCCATGGTATTCATGCTCCTTTCCGTATTATTATACTCGATTCTCTGCCTTTTTTGATTCTATTTTTACCTGCAGGATACTTTCCCCGATATTTGACCGTGGTGTGCCCGGCATATTTTTGCATGGCAGTATGAAATGTGCAGTCATAAAGCAGGAATCACGAAAGATATATGACGAAAATATATGGTATACTGTTTTTACCGGAATGAACCGGAAACGCTGCCGGTTCCTGTTATGGGCGGTCCGTGCCGGCCATGAAACTGAAGCGGAGAGAAAAAGCATGAAAGCCATAAGACTGCGTACCGAATATCTCAATGACCCCATGGGCATCGACCTTGCGCATCCGCGCCTTATGTGGAACTGCGAAGGCGGCATCAGGCAGACGGCATATCAGATCGTCACAGAGAGATGGGACAGCGGTAAGGCCGCGGGCGGTTCGATGCACGCCGAATATCCGCTGCCTCTCACGAGCCGCGAGCGGGTAAACTGGAAGATCCGGCTGTGGGATGAAAACGACGAGCCCGGCGAGTGGACGGAAGCCTTCTTTGAAACGGGCCTTCTCAATAAAAGCGACTGGACGGCCAAATGGATCACCGGCGATTATACGCCGAAGAAAAACGAGCGCTATCCCGCCGACTGCTTCCGCAAATGTTTCCCGCTTGGGAAGACAGTCCGCAAAGCGCGGCTCTACGTCACCGCCTGCGGCCTGTACGAAGCAAGGATCAACGGAAAGAAGGCCGGCGGTTTCTGCCTCGCTCCGGGACATACGGACTACCGCAAACGCGTGCAGTACCAGACGTATGATGTGACGGATCTGCTTACATCCGGCGAAAACGAACTCACCGTCATGCTGGCCGACGGCTGGTACCGCGGCAGCTGCGGCGCGTGGGGGCTTACGAACCAGTACGGCACCGAAACGAAACTGCTCTGCCAGCTGGAAGCGGAATACGAAGACGGGCAGCGCGAAACGGTGATCTCCGATGGAAGCTGGCAGTGGTCGGACGACGGTCCGATCCGCTTTGCCGACAATAAAGACGGCGAGATAGTCGAGGCTTTCCGCGTACCGCTCTACCGGGGCAAGGCAAAGGTGACAAAGCATCCGGTCGTCCCCACGGCTTCAAACAATGTGCATGTGACCGAGCATGAACATTTCCATCCCGTCGTGACACCGTCCCCGAACGGCCGTATCCTTCTCGATTTCGGCCAGAACATCGCCGGTTATGTGTCATTCCGCGTGAACGCGCACGCCGGAGAGCGGATGCTGTGGCGCTTCGGCGAAATGCTGGACGAGAACGGCGATCTGACCCTGAAGAACATCCAGTGCGTCGGCAAAAAGAAGACATCTCCCCTGCAGCAGATCGAATACTACTGCGCGGAAGAACGAAACGAATACAAAACGACGTTTGCCGTCTTCGGGTTCCGCTACGCGGAGGTTGAGACAGCTCTTACGCTTCAGCCGGAAAATGTCGAAGCGATCGCGGTATATTCCGACCTAGCGGAGACCGGGCGTTTTGTAAGTTCCAGTGATCTGCTGAACCGCTTCGTGGAAGCGACGCGGTGGTCCACGAAGTCCAACTCTCTCGACATCCCCACCGACTGCCCCACAAGGGAACACCATGGGTGGACGGGCGATGCGCAGATCTTCTTCGAAACGGCATCCTATCTTTTTGATTACGCGGCCTTCTCAAAAAAGTACCTGCGGGACGTTTTTGACTGGCAGAAAAAGAACGGGTGCCTGCCGCAGATCGCGCCTTACGGCGGTGTGGACTTCTATATGCAGCCGATGAACGGCTCCGTGGGCTGGTCGGACATCGGGATCCTTCTGCCCTATCGGTTCCAAAAGATATACGGGGACGAAGAGATCCTTAAGGAATACTACGGCCGGATGAAGAAATATGCGGGCTTCATGATCCGGCGCATCTCGCGCGACGGCGTCGTGCGCAAAGGGCAGAGTTACGGCGAATGGGCGGAACCCGCCGACGTAAAACCCAACGACTGGAAGGACATGGTGCTGCCCCATCCGGAAGTGAGCACCGCCTATACCGCCTATGTAATGCGCTGTATGGCGGAGATCGCGGAAAAGCTGGGACATTCAGACGACGCGGCCGCTTACCGCGCCGCCTCCGAAAAATGCAGAACGGCTTATCAGAAGGAGTTCGGCAAAGCGCTCGATACCGACCGGCAGGCACAGCTTGTGCAGCCGCTGGCCTTAGACCTTCTTGATGCGGAGCAGACAGCCTTTGCAAAGAAGCGGCTCCTCGAGGCTCTTGCGCACTACGGCTGGCGGCTCGGAACGGGCTTTCTTTCGACGCCGCTCATCCTGGACGTCCTTACAAAAATCGACCCCGACGCCGCTTACCGGCTCCTTGAAAATGAGGAAATGCCCGGCTGGCTCTTTATGCCCAAAGCCGGCGCGACGACGATCTGGGAAAGCTGGGAAGGCACTGAAGCCCAGGGCGGGATCGCTTCTCTCAACCACTATTCCAAGGGTGCCGTGGTCGAATGGCTGTTCAAAACCATGTGCGGCATCCGGGTGGACGGTGAAAACCATTTCACCATCGCGCCGCTGCCCGGCGGACACTTTACCTTCGCAAGTGCCGAATATGACAGCATTTACGGCACCGTCAGATCCGGATGGGAGAAAAAGGACGGCGGCATCGTCTATACGGTCACCATCCCGGCAAACTGCACTGCACGTGTATGCATTGCCGAAAAAGAGGAGGAGCTTGGCGCCGGGACCTACACCTTCTGGATAGCGGAAGCTTAAGAAAGCGTACAAAGAATACCTGCCGTCTGAATGAAAAAAGCACTGAAGCGTCAATCACTTCAGTGCTTTTATTCTTCTGTGCTGTACCGGCAGGCGCCTGAAGTTCAGAACGCCTCGATCTCCGCGAGGGTCGGCATGGCCGGGATCGCGCCGTGTCGGCTCGTGGTGATGGCGGCCGCCTTGTTGGCGAAGTTTAAGATCTCTTCGATCTTCTCCTTCGAAAGCCCCGCAAGACTCTCTTCCTTCGCAAACTTTGAGAGCGCCGCGCCGAAGAAGGTATCGCCCGCGCCGTTCGTGTCGCCGACCTTGACCCGGATGCCCGGGATCTTCCCGGTCACGTCTCCGTACCGGTAGAAAGCGCCGTCCGCGCCGAGCGTGACGAGCACCAGGCGGATGCCGAGGTCTTTCAGTGTTTCGCTGCCCTTCTCAAGATCATTCGTCCCCGTGATCAGCGGAAGCTCCTCGTCGGAGATCTTCAGGATGTCGACGAGCGGCAGGGGCTTTTTCATTTCGCGGATGGCGGTCTCTTCGTCCGGCCAGAGGTTCGCGCGGTAGTTCGGGTCGTAACTGACGTATGCCCCGTTCTTCTTCGCTTCCTCCGCTGCCCGGATCGTCGTCGACTTTGCCGGATCCGCGGTGAGGCTGACCGAGCCGAAATGCAGGATCTTCGTCTCCGCAAGCAGTTCCTTCGGCACGTCTTCCCAGGAAAGGTTCACGTCCGCGCTCGGATCGCGGTAAAAGCTGAAGGATCTCTCCCCGGTCTTATCCACCGACACCATGGCGAGGGTCGTGCATTCCTTCGGGTCCGCCGAAAGGCCCCGGACGTCGACATTGTCTTTTTCGAGGACGGCCTTCAGGTATTTTCCGAGGCTGTCGTCGCCGACGCGGCCGATGAACGCCGTCTTTGCGCCGAGACGGGACGCCGCCACCGCAAGGTTCGCAGGCGCGCCGCCCGGATTGGCTGTAAACTTCGGGATACCCGCTTCCGTCTCTCCGGACTGCGTCATATCGATGAGGATCTCACCGATTGCGGTAATGTCTGTCATTTCTCGTCTTCCTCCTTTACTACTGCAATGCCGAGCTCCGCAAGCTGCTTTTCAGAGACCTCCGAAGGCGCCTCGCACATCAGGTCGGAGGCGTCCTTGACCTTCGGGAAGGCAATGACGTCGCGGAGCGAATCACAACCGGAGATCAGCATCGCCAGACGGTCGAGGCCGTAGGCCAGACCGGCGTGGGGCGGAACTCCGTATTTGAACGCGTCGAGCAGGAAACCGAACTGCGCGTGCGCGGCTTCCTTCGTGAAACCGAGGACCTCGAGCATCTTTTCCTGGATCTCGTTGCGGTGGATACGGACCGAGCCGCCGCCGATCTCGTTGCCGTTAAGGACGATATCGTAGGCTTCGGCACGCACGCGGCCGGGATCGGAATCGATGTACTGCCAGTCTTCTTCCATCGGCTTCGTGAACGGGTGATGCATGGCCATGAAGCGGTTCTCTTCGTCCGACCATTCGAGCAGCGGGAATTCGGTGACCCACAGGAATTCGAAGCGGTCCGGATCGATGAGGCCGAGCTCATTGCCGAGCGCAAGACGCACCTGGCCGAGCGCGGTGCGCACGATCTCGATCCTGTCCGCGCCGAAGAGGAGCAGGTCGCCCGGCTCGCCGCCGCACGTCCGGATGAGGTCTGCAAGCGCTTCTTCCGTAAAGAACTTGGCGAACGAGGACTTTACCGTGCCGTCCTTCTGGATAGCAAGATAAGCCAGGCCCTTCGCGCCGTAGGTCTTCGCCACTTCCGTCAGGGCGTCGATCTTCTTGCGCGGCATCTCGCCCGCACCCTTCGCGTTGATGACCCGTACGACGCCGCCGTTTGCGGCAGCGCCCGAGAACACGCCGAAGCCGCAGTTCCGGACCGCTTCCGTAACGTCCTGAATGGGCATGCCGAAGCGCAGATCCGGCTTATCCGAGCCGTAGGTATCCATCGCTTCCTGCCAGGTCATCCGGCGGATCGGAAGGGAGACGTCGATCCCGCGCGTCTCCTTGAAGAGGCGCTTAAGGAAACGCTCATTGACTTCCATCACGTCGTCGATATCGACAAAGGACAGCTCCATGTCGATCTGCGTGAACTCCGGCTGGCGGTCGGCGCGCAGGTCTTCGTCGCGGTAGCATTTCGCGATCTGGATATAGCGGTCATAGCCCGCACACATCAGCAGCTGCTTGAAGAGCTGCGGGGACTGCGGCAGCGCATAGAACGAGCCCGGATGGACGCGGCTGGGGACAAGATAATCCCGCGCGCCTTCCGGCGTGCTCTTGATGAGGTTCGGGGTCTCGATCTCGATGAACCCGTTCTCCGCAAAGAACGAACGGGTGATCTGGGCGATCCGGCTGCGCATCATGAGGTTCTTCTGCAGCTCCGGACGGCGAAGGTCGAGATACCGGTATTTGAGCCGGAGCTCATCCTTCGTGCGGATCCCGTCCTCGACGGGGAACGGCGGCGTCTCGGATTCGCTGAGGATACGAAGGTCCTTCGCGCGCATCTCGATCGTGCCGGTGGCCAGGTTCTCATTGGCCGCCCCGCTCCGCTTTTCCACGACGCCGGTCACGGCGATCACGAATTCCGAACGCAGCTTTTCCGCCTTTTCGAACACCGCATCGTCGACATTTCCATATTCGAAAATGATCTGCATGATGCCGCTGCGGTCCCGAAGGTCCGTGAAAATAATGCTGCCCTTGTTTCTGCTTTTTGCGACCCAGCCCATGAGGGTGAGTGTCTTTCCGATCTCATTTTCCGTCACTTCCGCGCAGCGCATGCTGCGGTGAAGCCCGGCCATCGATTCTGCCATATATGTCCGCTCCTCATTTCCGCGTCAGCCCGGACTCTCCGCCGCGGGACGACGCTCATTACGCGGCTTCCGGGCGCCTTCTCCGGCGCCTTCCGCCGCTGCTATCCCGCTATTTTAGTTTTCCTCCCGCCGTATGTCAAGGATATTCGCATATCCCTGCGCGGCAAGCTGTTCCTTCTGGAAACGCACGTTTTTCTTCTTGCGGAGCACCGTCGCGCATTTTCCTTCGCTCCGGTCCTTCGCCGCCATGGAGAAGGCCTTCGCGTAAAGGGAGGCGTCCGCGTTCTTATCGAGAAGGTACGCGGTCTTTTCCGCCGCGCCCGGCACCTTAAAGCCCTGCTCCATGAGGATCAGGATAATGCGCTCGAAACCGATGGAAAAGCCGCAGGCCGGCACGTCCGTTCCGGCAAAGCGTCCGATCATCCGGTCGTAGCGTCCGCCGCCGCCGACGCTGCTGCCCAGTTCGTCCATGGCGATCTCGAAGATCGGGCCGGTGTAATAGGACATGCCGCGGACGAGCGTCGGATCAAAGGCGACGGCGAAATCGCCGCTCTTTGCGCTCTCCACCGTCTCCATGATGGTAACAAGATCCGCGATCGAGGCGGCCGGCGAGAACGTTCCGAGCGCTTCATCGAGTTTTTCGAGGACTTCTCTTCCCTCTCCGGTAAGTCCGAAGAGCGCAAGATACCGGTCGACGCTCTCTTCGGCATAGCCTTCGCCGAGGAGCTCGCCGCGGACGCCCTCCATGCCGATCTTATCCATCTTGTCGAGGATGATGAAGACCTTCTCGAGCGCCTCTTCCGGGAAGCCGGCGGCTTCCGCCATGGCGCGCAGGATCCTGCGGTCGTTGATCCGGATCGTGAAATTCCGGAAGCCGAGCTTTCCGAGCACGGTCGTCGTCGCAAGGATCAGTTCGATCTCGGCCAGGATGCTCTCCTCTCCGAGGATGTCGATATCGCACTGCGTGAACTGGCGGTAGCGTCCTCTCTGCGGACGGTCGGCGCGCCAGACCGGACCGATCTGGAGGGATTTGAACGGCGAGGCGAGCTCCGCCATGTGGTTCGCATAGTAGCGTGCCAGCGGCACGGTAAGGTCATAGCGCATCCCGCAGTCGGTGACGTCCTCTTCCGTTTCCGCCGTATCGAGGTGCAGTTTCTCGCCGCGCTTTAAGATCTTGAAGATCAGCTTCTCGTTTTCACCGCCCTGCCTGCTCTGCAGGTTCTCGATGGATTCCATGGCCGGCGTTTCCATGCGCTGGAATCCGAATTCCGCATAGGTCTTCGTGATGACGTCCGTGCAGAAGTCCCGCACCGCCATCTCGTCCGGCAGGATGTCCTTCATGCCGTTGACGGGTTTCTTGTTCATACTTCCTCCTGTCCCGGAACACGTCCTCTTTCCGCGTGTTCTTATTCAAACCGCGCCGCCCAGGCTTGCGCCCGGCGCGCGTTCATTTCCTCTGTCCGGCCAAGATAATCCGGAATACTGCTGACGTTGGCCGCCCGTACGATCTTCTCTCCGCCGCCGTACACCACCTTGGAGATGGCGCCGGGCCCGGCTGCCATGATCGTCTGCAGCTCTTCCATAATAAGGATGTTGTAAAGGCCCGCGTATCCTTCTTTCGCGAAACCGACGTTCTCGAGGTTTCCCGTCATGTTCTTCTGACGGTAGAGGTAATACGGCGTCATGCCCATGCTCTCCGCCGCTTCCCTTGCCGCAGCCATAATGTCCCGGCTGTTCTCCGACCCCAGGGATCTGTACCGCTCCATCTCGGCCTTAAGGCGCGAAGAACGCTTCACGGCGAGCGAATGCACGGTCAGCGCTTCCGGGCCAAGACGCACGATCTCGTCGAACGTATGCTTCATGTCCTCCGCCGTCTCGCCGGGAAGTCCCGTGATGAGGTCCATGTTGATATCGGTAAAGCCCATATCCCGCGCTTCGGAAAACGCCCTGCGGATATCCTCCGCCGTATGGTTCCTTCCGACGAGCCGCAGCGTTTTGTCGTTCATGGTCTGCGGGTTGATGGAAATGCGGGAGACGCCCCGCTTTTTCATTTCCGCAAACCGGTATGCGTTAAGGGTGTCGGGGCGTCCGGCCTCGACCGTATACTCCAGTGTCTCCGCGGTATTGAAATATTGCTCCGTCAGGGCCAGGAGCTTTTCGAAATACCGGTCCGGGAGCGAGGTCGGCGTTCCGCCGCCGATATAGATGCTCTCCGGCGTCCGGCCTTCCGTAAGGCGCCGGATCTCAAAAAGCTCGCTCTCGAGCGACGCAAAATACGCGTCGAGATCGCCAAGGTACTTCGCCACGGGTCCCGACGGGAACGTGCAGTAAAGGCAGATCCCCGGACAGAACGGAACGGAGATATAGAGGCTGTAGCCCGAAAGCAGACCCTCCATGCCGCCGGATACGCGCTTTCCCGAAGAGAGCGCCTCCGCGCCGGAAATGACGCGCAGTTCCCGCTCCGCGATGCCGCAGGCGAGGGATGCGCGGTCGGATGAAGTATAGTACGTCTCCGAAAGATACCGGAGGATCTCCTCTCTTCCTTTGCCCTGCCGGAGCATCTTCATCGGGATCTTCACGGGCCGGATCCCGGAAAGCGTGCCCCACGGAAGCTCTTTCCCCGTTTCTTTGCGAAGCCCCCGGTAAAGCGTCCGCTTGAGGACGTTCTTGACCTCCGGACGCGCGATCCCGGGCGGGATCTCTCCTTCGGAAAGGACGTTTCCGTCCCCGTCAAAGAGCCGCACGGCATCTTCTTCGATATCGATCCGGTAACGGAGGACCGTCTCCTCCGGAAGAACGCCCTGCTCTTCCGGATCCGCGGACAGGACGCCGGCGCCGCCGTCCGCGGCGGACGTATTCTCCGCCCGCGTTACGTCCGCGCCCGGATAAAAACTTTTCACAAGAGAATGGACGTCGTACCAGAAGGAGGCGTCCTGCATGGCTATGACGATCTTCATATCAGCCGGTCTTCCGCTCCACGGCGATCACGCTCTCGACGTTCCGCAGTTTTTCCACAAGGCGTCCCAGCATCTCGCGGCTCGTTACCTGGAACGAGATCTCGATCGTAGCCGTTCCCTGTTTACTTGTGCGCGACGTGAGCGAACCTATGTCGATGTCGCGTTCCGTAAAGATGCGCGAAACGTCGATGATGAGGCCCTTGCGGTTATGCGCGTAAATATTGAGTTCGGCATAGTAGGCGGCCGGGCCTTTCGTCTCGCCGGGCGCCTGCCATTCGGCTTCGATCAGCCTCGCGCGGTCTTCATCCGACATATTGATGACGTTGATGCAGTCCGTCCGGTGGATCGAAATACCGCGGCCCCGCGTGATGAAGCCGACGATCTCGTCGCCCGGGATCGGCGAGCAGCACTTTGAGAAGCGGACCGCAACGTCCTCGAGTCCATGGACGACGATACCGCTCCGCGTCTTCGTCGACGATGCGGGCGGGTTCTCCTTCGGCTTCTGCGCCGCTTCGAGGATATCCTGGTCCGTGATGTGCCGCTGCTTGTCCCGGCGTTCGGTATCGATCAGCTTGTTGACGACCTGGCCTTCCTTGAGGCCCCCGTGGCCGACGGCGGCCAGTACGCTGTCCCAGTCCCGGAACCCGTACTTGCCCATCACGGCGTCCATGTAATCGGATTTCAGATAATCGGTCAGAACGATGCCCTTTTCCTTTGCGTAGGAAAGGAGCATATCCTTGCCCTTGGTGATGTTGTCTTCCTTGCGCTCGTGCCGGAACCACTGGTTGATCTTGTTCCGGGCCTGCGTCGATTTGACGATCGCAAGCCAGTCGAGTGACGGGCCCTTCGCGTTCTGGGAAGTCAGGATCTCGACGCGGTCGCCGTTCCGGAGCACATATTCGATCGGCACCAGTTTGCCGTTGACACGCGCTCCGATCATCCGGTTGCCGACGGCCGAATGGATGGCATAGGCGAAGTCGATCGTCGTCGATCCGTTCGGCAGCGCTTTTACGTCGCCGGCCGGCGAGAAACAGTATACGTTTTCCGCGAAAAGATCGAGGTCGCTCTTGACGAGGGACATGAATTCGCGGTTGTCGGACATGTCCTTCTGCCACTCGAGGATCTGACGGAGCCAGGCCATCTTCGCCTCTTCGCCGCCTTCCCCGCCCTTCGAGCCGCCGCTCTCCTTATAGCGCCAGTGCGCCGCGATGCCGTATTCCGCGGTCTTGTGCATCGCGACGGTACGGATCTGGATCTCGAACGGCTGGCCGCCCGGTCCGATGACCGTCGTATGCAGCGACTGGTACATGTTCTCCTTGGGCATGGCGATGTAGTCCTTGAAGCGCCCCGGGATCGGCTTGTACATTTCATGAATGACGCCGAGCGCCGCATAGCACTCCGGGATCGTCGCGACGATCACCCGGACCGCGAACATATCGTAGATCTGGTCGATCGTCTTGTCCTGGTTGACCATCTTCTTATAAATCGAGAAGAAATGCTTCGCGCGTCCCTCGATCTCGCAGGACAGGCCCGCGTCCGCAAGGTGTTCCTTCACCTCCGCGACGATACTGTCGACGAACGCCTGGCGTTCGCTCTTCTTGAGACTCACCTTGCTCACAAGGTCGTAGTAGACGTCCGGATGAAGGAACTTCAGGGAAAGGTCGTCCAGCTCGATCTTGATCTTCGAAATACCTAGCCGGGCCGCGAGCGGCGCGTAGATATCCATCGTCTCCTTCGCGATCTCCGCCTGCTTTTCGGGCCGCAGGTACTGAAGCGTCCGCATGTTGTGGAGGCGGTCCGCCAGCTTGATGACGATGACCCGGATATCCTTGGCCATGGCAAGGAACATCTTGCGCAGGTTCTCCGCCTGCATCTCGACCTTGTCCGCTTTGTAATTGATCTTATTCAGTTTGGAAACGCCGTCCACGAGCTGGGATACGTCCTGCCCGAACATTTCCGTGAGCTGCTCCTGCGTAATAGGCGTATCCTCGACGACGTCGTGCAGAAGACCCGCCTCGATCGTTTCCTTGTCGAGCTCGAGGTCCGCCAGGATCAGGGCAACGCACAGGGGATGGATGATATAGGGTTCGCCGGATTTGCGGTGCTGGTCCTTATGGGCCTCCGACGCTACCTGATAGGCCTTTTCGATCCCGGAAAGATCCCCCGAGGGATGATAACGGCGCACACGGACCATAAGCTCCCTGAACAGTTCGTCCGGGGAACGCATTTCGTCGGGCTTCAGGAGCCTCGCGTCTATCTGCAGGATCTTCTCGCTTACCGGGTCAGTCATACTTTTTTTCCGTCTTCAGCTCTTCCGGTGTTTCCGTATTTACGCAAAAGTCAGGCACCGCGAGCGGTTCCTGACCCTGTTTCTTAAAAGTGTTCTTTACGCGCCTTCGTACTGAATGACGGTCTCGACCGGATAATCACCGATGGCCTTGCGGCCTTCGAGGCCCTTCAGTTCGATCAGGAACAGGTTCATGACGACTTCGCCGCCCAGCATCTCAAAAAGCTTGATCGCCGCGGCGACCGTGCCGCCCGTCGCGACGAGGTCGTCGACAATGACGACTTTCTGTCCGGGCTTTATGGAGTCCTTGTGGATCTCGATCTCCGCCGAGCCATATTCCAGCTCGTATTTGATCGAGACCGTCTCGGCCGGAAGTTTGCCCTTCTTGCGGATCGGTACGAACGGCTTGTGCAGGTTGTAGGCGATCGGCGCGCCGAAGATGAACCCGCGCGCTTCGAGGCCGGCGACGACGTCGAAGTCTACGCCTTCCAGTTTTTTCTGCATCTCGTCAATGGCGAGCTTCAGCCCGTCGGCATCCGTAAGCACGGTCGTGACGTCGCGGAACATGATGCCTTCCTTCGGATAATCCGGAATACAGCGGACATACTCTTCTAATGCTTTCATGATCTCTCCTTTATCACAGGGAAACCCGCCCGGGCGGGGTGCATAGTGAAAAAACCGGTTAATATTATAGCATTTTCAGCAATATCATGCAAGATACGCAAGCGTCCGCCGGAAGGGCGGATGGGCGTCCGGAGGGCGGGATAAGCCGCACCGTAACGCGCGCCGCTTAGTTTACATAAAATCTGTCACGACCGCCTGCAGGATGCGCCTGCCGTTCCAGTTGTCGATCTGCGGATAATAGGCGACGGTAAGATTCGGATCCCGCCGTACCCTCGTCACGAGCTCCGGGGCGTTCCGGAAGGAGACCGCGTCGAGGCGGCTTCCGCCGGAAACGAGCGTCATTTTCGCGACGTTCCCTTTTGCGCCGATAATGCGGCAGCCTTCGATACGGACATCCTTTTCCGCAAACAGAGGCCTCTCGTTCTCTTTGCCGAAGGGTTCCAGAAGGCGCATCTCTTCGATCAGCTTCTCGCTCACATACCGGATCGGCACGGCGGCGTCGATATGGAGCACATCCTTAAGATCGTCCTCCTCCAGCGTGCAGGCGTCGTTGAGGCGCTGCCGCAGCGCATCGATGTTCTCCGGAAGGATCGTGAGCCCCGCCGCCATCGGATGGCCGCCCGCACGGACGAGGATATCGCCGACGCGCGAAAGCTCCTGCATCATGGAATAGGCGGGAATGGACCGTCCGGAGCCTTTGACTTCTCCGCCGGACGGCGCAAGGATGAAAGTGGGCCGGCTCACCCGTTCCCGGATCCGGCCGGCGACGATCCCGGCGACCGACGGATGCACTTCCGGAAGATACAGGACCAGAACGCGGTCAAGCTTTCCGCCCTGTTCCGCGATCCTGCTTACGGCCGCCCGGACGCCCTCCTCGGTCAGCGCCTTCCTGCTTTCATTGAGGGCGCGGAGCTCCGCGGCATAACGCCGGGCTTCCTCTCCCTTCGCAAAAAGCAGATCGAGCGCGCGCGTCGCGGTATCGAGACGTCCTCCGGCATTGATGCTCGGTCCCAGGATATAGCCGATATGATAGGTATCGATCGAGGCTGCATCGATGCCGCACGCTTCGCAAAGCGCGAGGATCCCTTCGTTATCCGTTCTGCGGAGCCGCTTTAATCCTTCTTTCACGAGGATGCGGTTCTCGCCGGTCAGATCCACGATATCGGCCACTGTCGCCATGGCGACGTAGGGAAGCAGGCCGTAGGCCTCTTCCGCCCTCCTTCCGGCCGCTTTCGTGAGCGCTTCTATAAAACGGTATGCGACGCCGGCGCCGCAGAGCGACTTGTACGGATAAGGGCAGTCGGGACGGTGGGGATCCAGGACGGCGTCCGCCGGCGGGATCTCAAAGACCTCATGGTGATCCGTGACGATCACCTTCATGCCCAGTTCGGCCGCCAGTCCGACCTCTTTTGCGGCGGCGATCCCGTTGTCGCAGGTAATAAGGAACGAAACGCCGTCGCGCGCAGCTTCCCGGATCAGGCGTTCCGACAGGCCGTACCCGTCCACGGCTCTGTCCGGGATCGCGGCGTCCGCGTCGGCACCCAGCGCCCGGAGTCCCGTAAGCAGAATGTAGGACGCCATCACCCCGTCAACATCATAATCGCCGATGACGCGTATACGCGCGCCACCGGCAATCTCTTTCATCGTAAGACCGACAGCCTTATCCATATCCCTCATGGCATACGGGTCGCCCAGATCTTCCATGGTGCCGTAGAGATACCGCTGTATCTCGTCTTTTTCCACGGCCCCGCGGTTGCGGATCAGGCGTGCTGTCAGGGGATCGATGCCGAACGTACGGGCGATCTCATTGAAATCGGCCCTCTTTGCGGCGATCATCCATTTCTTATCTGTCATTTTTTCTTTTTGCGGATCACGTTCGGATTGCCGCCTGCTTTCTCCTCAGCCTCGGGCGCCGTCTTCTGCGCGCCGAGCTTCCCGGCTTTCATCAGATGCCACAGCGGGCCCGTGATGCAGACTGAAGACCAGCCGCCGGCGACGATGCCGACCATGAGCGGCAGCGCGAATTCCCGGATCGACGGCACGCCGACCACGTAAAGGGCCGCGATCGAGGCGAAGGTCGTAATGGACGTCAGGATCGAACGCGTCAGGGTCTGGGAGATCGACGTGTCGACAAGCTTCTCGAGATTCGGCTTCGAACCGCCGTTCCTGAGGTTCTCGCGGATACGGTCGAAGATAACGATCGTCGCGTTGATCGAATAGCCGAGGATCGTCAGCATGCAGGCAATGAACGAGCTGCCGACCGAGATCCGGACGATCGCGTAAGCGGCGAAAACGACAAGGACGTCGTGCGCGAGCGCAATGACCGCGCTGGAAGCGAACCGGATATCCTTGAACCGGATCCAGATGTAAAGAAGCATAAGGATGATGGAAATGATGACGGCGATCACCGCGTCACGGCGCATTTCCGAACTGATGGTCGCGGAAATGCTTTCCGAAAGGACGCTGCCTTCCGTCACGCCGAAGGTCTCCTCCAGCTTGTCGCCGAGGGCGAGCCGCTCGTCGGCGTTAAGATCGCGCGTCTTGATGACGACCTGGTTGGAGCCCGCCGTCTTCAGCATGGAAATGTTCGCTTCCGAACCCGTCACTTCCGCAACGACCGGCTTCACTTCCTTCTCAAGGCGCTCCATCGAATAGTCTTCGGCGAAATCCACCGTCGTGTTGGTGCCGCCGACGAAATCCAGGCTGAGGTTGAGTGCGCCCTTGCCTGCGCCGCCGTTAATGGCCATCGCGGCCGGTCCGAGCAGGATCACGCAGAGCGAAATAATGAAGAACAGTTTCCGGCGGCGGACAAACGAGATCATCTTTCCCTTGCCGGTCCGTGCCCAGTATTTGCGGTCCTTCACGCCCGCGGCGTACACCGCGTTGATGAGGATCCGCGCAATGACGAGTGCCGTGAACATGGACAGCGCAACGCCGAGCGCCAGCGTCATGGCGAAGCCCTTGATCGGGCCGGAGCCCATAAATCCGAGGACAGCCGCCGCGATGAGGGTCGTGACGTTGCCGTCGATGATGGCCGACATGGCCTTGTGGAAACCGCTGCGGATCGCACCGGAGACCGAAGCGCCCGCCTGCAGTTCTTCTTTGATACGCGCGAAGATGATGACGTTCGCGTCGACGGCCATACCGATCGAAAGAACGATACCGGCGATGCCCGGAAGCGTCAGCGTCAGATCGAACGCGTTGAGCAGAAGAAGCATCAGCGCCGTATAGAGCGCAAGAACGACCGCGGCGATGGCGCCCGGTACAAGATAGGCGATGATCATGATCAGCATGACGATCACGATGCCGATCCCGCCGCCGATAAGCGACGTGCGGATCGCGTCGATGCCGAGCTGCGCGCCGACGACCTTGGACTGCAGCTCATGCAGTTCAAGCTTCAGGCCGCCGATGCGGATGAAGGAAGCGAGCTGGTTCGCGACCTCGATGCTCTCCATGCCCTGGATGATCGCGTGCCCGTCGGTAATGGCGCTCTGGACTCTCGGAACGGAGACGAACGCGCCGTCATAGTAGATACCGATGGTCTCGCCGGACGCATAGGCGCGGGTCGTCGCTTCGGCGAACTTGTCGCGGCCTTCGCCGGTGAACTCGAGCGCCACGACGTACTCCGTCGCGCCCGTGGTCTGAGAGGTCTGCGCCTGCCCCGTGGCGGAAGCCACTTCCGAGCCTTCGCAGACGATCGAGCCCTTCGCGGCCAGTTCTTCGAGCGTGTAATTCAGCTCGTAATAGCCTGTGGAGCCGATGCCGTAGTTCTTGTTGCCGTCATTGTCCGTTTCGGCGATAAAGTACAGCGAGCCCGGTGTTCCGAGGTCCCGGAGGATCTCGTCGGCGTCCGTCACGCCCGGGATCTCGACCGTGATCCGGTTGAGACCTTCCTGGTAGACGTTCGCTTCGGTGCTGTACGAATCGACACGGCGCTGCAGCTTATAGATGGTATCCGCCATGTCGGAGGCGGACGGCGTCGCGTCGCTCGTCTCATAGGTGATGGAAACACCGCCCGAAAGATCAAGACCCGTCTTGATGTTCCGCGCCGCGCCCGATCCTGTCGCGCCCCAGCCCGCCGCTGCCGTGTAAATGGCCAGCGCGAGGATGACGGCGGTCAGGATCAGCACAAAAATGCCTGTTTTCTTTCTCATTTCCGCAATTCCCCTTTTATCTTGCCGCGTCCGCTTCCGCCGCCTTGAGCATGATCGCGCACTCGACTCTCTTGCGCTCCAGCTCGCAGCCGATCGGATATACGCCGTTTAATTTCCCTGTAAAGTGCTGCGCGTTCGCGGCGCAGCCGCCCGAACAGTAGTAGCGGGCGAAGCACGTCCTGCACTCTTCCTTCGAAAGAACGTTCACCTTCCGGAACTCTTCCACAAGATCCTTACGGACGACGCCGGTATCGACGTTTCCCAGACAGAATTCCTCCTGCCCCACGAACTGATGGCAGGGATAGAGATCGCCCCAGGGCGTGACCGCAAGGTACTCCGTGCCGGATCCGCAGCCCGAAAGCCGCTTGTAGACGCAGGGCCCGCCGCTCAGGTCGATCATGAAATGGAAGAACGTAAAGCCCCGGCCTTCCTTTTTGCGGCGCAGCATCTCTTCCGCGAGGATATCATACTGCGCAAGGAGTTCCGGGATATCTTCCTCCCGGAGCGCGTAGGGCTCGGCCGGATCCGCGACCACGGGCTCCACGGAGAGCTGGTCGAAACCGAGATCCGCAAGGCCGAGCACGTCGGCGGCAAAGTCCTTATTATACCGGGTGTAGGTGCCCCGCAGATAATACTGCTTCGTGCCGCGCTTTTCGACAAACGCTTTCATCTTCGGAAGGATCACGTCGAAGCTTCCCTTTCCGCCCGGGAAAGGACGCATACGGTCGTGGACTTCCTTCCGCCCGTCGATCGAAAGCACGACGTTGGAGAGCTCGGCGTTCGCGAATTCCGCGAACTCGTCGTTAAGAAGCACCCCGTTCGTCGTCAGCGTGAAGCGGAAGCGCTTTCCCGTTTCCTTTTCCCGCTGCCGTCCGTAGGCGACCAGCTGCTTTACGACGCCGAAATTCATGAGCGGCTCGCCGCCGAAGAAATCGACCTCGAGATTCCTGCGGTTTCCGGAGTTTGCGATCAGGAAATCGAGCGCCTTCTTTCCGGTCTCGAAATCCATGAGCGCGCGCCGGCCGTGGTACTCGCCTTCGTCCGCAAAGCAGTAGGCGCAGCGCAGGTTGCAGTCATGCGCGACGTGCAGGCAGAGGGCCTTGACGACGGTCGGGCGGTTTTCGATCACCGGAAGGCGCGGCAGAGCCGCCTCCTCCGCAAAGAGCGTGCCGTTTCTCCAAAGCTCTCCGATCTCTTCGGCAGCTTCTTCGATCTCCGAAGCGGGGTACCTCGCCGAAAGGCTCTCTTTCACCTTCTCCGAGGCCGCACGGAAGCTCTCTTCCGTAACGGGCACATTCTCCGGCAGATACGCCAAAAAAGCGGCGACCGCATCGCAGACCAGAGGGTCTGCGACGTGTACGGAGCCGCTTGGTACATCAAGGATGATGTGATAGCCGTTACTGCTATACTGATGGACCTGCATTACAGATTTTACTTGTTGTTTTTATTCTCACAGCTCTGATTGCCGACTGTGCAGCTCGTCTTGCAGGCGGACTGGCAGGACGTCTGGCATTCGCCGCAGCCGCCCTTCTTCGCGGTCTCACAAAGGCTCTTCGTGGTCAGGGTCTCGATGTGCTTCATAGGATCCTCCTTTTTTACCGGTCCGCTTTGCGCGGACACAGTTACCTATTCTGAAAATCTAAGATAGTATAGCACAAGAAAGCGTATGGTACAAGGAAAAATCGGTTCCGGTCCGCGCTAAAATCATGTGCGGAGCCGTGTTTTTGCAGACCGTCCGCTTCTGCTTTCATTGATGCCGACGATCATATAGACCGGAAGGAAAAAGAACTCATCGAAAAACAGAATATCCAATCCGGTCCATGGCAGAACCGCTCCCGCAAGAAGGAGCAGAACGACTTTTCCGTCGGCGGCATTCTCTCCGTCGGCCGTACGCAGGCTCTTAATGAAAAACAGCATCCAGCTCTGCAGGATCAGGAAACCGGCAAGACCCAGCTGGTAGATCCCCTGCAGGATCGTATTATGCGAGCCGCGGCGGTGCAGCGCGACGGCCGAATATCCCTCTCCCAGGAACAGCAGCACGGGATCATTGCGAAACGCATCCAGATATGCTTTCCACAGATCCGTACGGCCGGTCGTAAGCTGTGAAATATTCGCCGCGTAGGAGAAACGCGTATCGATGGTCCTGAGCAGCTCCTCGACCGCCGGGGATGACAGCATGACCAGGATAAATACCGCAAGGCCTGCCAGAATGCGGATCCGCATCGATCCGCAGTTCTGCGTCTCCATGATGATGAGGACCCATATGCAGAACAGTCCTGCAAGGATCAGCACAAACATCTTCGACGCCGAAAGAAACCCGCAGTAAACGAGCGTTGCCGCCGTTCCGGCAAGAAGGATACGGATATACGGTCTCGTCTCCCTGACCAGCAGGAGCAGAACGCCGGCCAGGCAGGCCGTGATATGGGCGGCGTAAAAATTGGGGTCTCCGTAGAACCCGGATAGCCGTGTGATAGAAAGATAAGAATCGACGGTAATGAAGCTTGAGATCCGGGGATATCCCGCAACGCTGCGCGCGATCAGGGCGGCGCTGACGATACCTGCCGCAAAAAACAGCGTCATCCTCAAGACCCCGCCCTTCCTGGTCTCCGGAACAGCAAGGCACGGAAAAAGGACGAGCATAGTCATGAAAAACAGATAGCTCATAGAGATCCCGTTGCCACGGATCATTTTTGAAAAAAGCGTCACGGCGGCCGCTCCCGCGGTACAGAATATCCTGTAACGGTCCAGTCTCCAGCCGTCCTTCGCAAAGCATACAAAGCATGCGAGCAGTATCGCGATCGTGTAAAATGAGATTCCTCCCTGATAAAGTTTCAGAAGCGGACTCCATGGAAGGAAAAAGAGGAACAGCG
>JAFOIS010000301.1 GCA_017420605.1 Lachnospiraceae bacterium
CCCAGCTCCGGCGATGACGTTATGCCGTCGCAGACCTTCGGGCAGGGCGTTCTCACGATCGTGTGTGTGAACATTTTCGTTCGTATCTCCTTTTTCTTATTCTTACAGAACTTTCGACAGGAAATCCCGAAGCCGCGGGTTTTCCGGATGGTCAAAGAAGGCTTTCGGCTCGTTTTCCGCCGCGATCACGCCATCGTCCATAAAGAGCACACGCGTTCCGACTTCGCGGGCAAATCCCATTTCATGGGTAACGATCGCCATCGTCATCCCGTCGTCCGCAAGTTCCCTGATGAGGGCGAGCACCTCGCCGACCATTTCGGGATCGAGCGCGCTCGTCGGCTCGTCGAAAAGCATGACGTCCGGCCCCATCGCCAGCGCCCGCACGATCGCGACGCGCTGCTTCTGTCCGCCGGAAAGCGTCGACGGATAGACGTTCGCCTTATCTGCAAGGCCGATCCGGCCAAGGAGCCGCATCGCGGTCTCTTTTGCCTCCGCATCAGACATCATTTTATGATACCGCGGTGCGAGCGTCATGTTTTCCAGGATCGTCTTGTGCGGGAACAGGTTGAACTGCTGGAATACCATGCCCATCTTGCAGCGTACCGTGTCCAGGTCCGTCTTTGCGTCGGTAAGGTCGATCCCTTCGAAGATCACGTGTCCCGAAGTCGGTGTCTCCAGAAGGTTCATGCATCGAAGCAGCGTACTTTTGCCGGAACCGGACGGGCCGATGATCACGACGCGTTCGCCCTTATCGATATGCAGGTCAATATTCTTCAGTACCCTGAGGTCGCCGAAATCCTTGCACAGGCCATTAATGTCGATCACTTTGCGCCAGCCTCCTTTCCAGTCTTCCGACAGCCTTGGAAAGGCCGAACACGAGAATAAAGTAAATGATGGCCACGGAGATCAGCGTGAAGTACGGCGACATGGTCCTGCTTCGGATCAGGTCGCCGGCACGGGTCAGGTCGACGACACTGATCAGGCCGCAGATCGAGGTTTCCTTGAGGACCGCGATGCCCTCGTTGCACATCGCGGGCAGGATGTTCTTGATCGCCTGCGGCAGCACGATCAGCCGGAGCGTTCCGAGTTCGCTGATGCCCAGAGACCGGCCCGCTTCCGTCTGACCGATATCAACGGAAGCGATGCCGCCGCGGATCACTTCGGATACATACGCGCCGGAGTTCACGCCGAAAGCGATACAGCATACGATGATCTTATTCGGGAAGCCGCCCATGACAATGAACGTCATGATCATCAGCTGGATGGCCAGCGGCGTGCCCCGCATAACTGCCACGTAGGCGGTGCAGATCTTGTCGAGCACGTTCAGGATGACCGCTCCGGGTGTTTTCTTCTTTTTGTTCCGCGCGCTCTGGGCGAGGGAATGGATCAGCGATACGACAATACCGATCAGGATGCCGATCACTGCCGCAGCGATCGTGATAATGACCGTATTCCTGAAACCCTGGACAAAGACTTTGTAGCGGTTGTCCCGGATGAAGGTTTTATAAAAACCGGATTTAAAAGCTTCGATCACGTTTTCACCTTCCTACGATGGCAGAATTACGGTCTTCTTACAGGTTGGAAGCGTCCTCGCTGTACTGGATGATCCATTTGTCGATGGTGCCGTCCTTGATGATGGGCTCCAGGATCTCGTTGATCTTCGCGATGAACTCCGCGTCGCCCTTATCCGCGGCTGCGGCGATCTGTTCGGTCTCGGGATTCATGGAAGCGTCGTCATAGGTCACGGGGAAGCACTTGAAGGCGCCGTTGTTGGCGCTGACAATGTTTTCGGCAAGCACGGAATCGCAGACAATGGCGGTCAGCTCGCCGCTCTTGATGGCCAGGGCGGCATCGGGAAGCGCCTTGTACTGCTTGTTCTCCGCGCCGGTCCCCGCAAGGACACCGTCCGCGATCTCATCGCTCATCAGGAAATCGCCCGTGGTGCCAAGGTGGGTACCGACGGCCTTGCCGGCAAGATCGTTCATGGTCTTCGTCTCTTCATCCTCCGCAAGGACGACGATATACTGCAGGACGGTGGTATAAGGGGTCGAGAAATCCATGGATTCCTTGCGTTCCTCCGTCACCGTGATGCAGGCGAGCGCAAGGTCCGCTTCGTTGTTGTCAAGATAGGTGGGGATGGAATCAAAGGCGACGTTGGAGATCTCCAGCTGCACGCCGAGCTTTTCCGCGATGTATTTGGCGATCTCGATATCAACGCCCGTGACCTCGCCGTTCTTTCCGATGTACTCAAACGGTGCCCATGCGGCGTCGGTGCAGACCACGATCTTGCCGTTTTTCTGGATCTGGGCAAGTTTGCCGGATGGCGCACTGCTGCCGCACGCAGCCAGCGAAAGGATCATGGCTGCCGCGATCATGAGGGCTGCTATTTTTTTGAAGCTGTTCTTTTTCATTGTTTCCTCCTTCTTTTTCGAGAGCATATTTTCCTTGCTCCGAATGCATATTTATGCCTATGTGTGAATAAATATAATCTTTTCTGCATATTCTGTCAATGCCTAATAAGGGTCAACTGTCTTTTTTTGCATACTTTATCAGCAGCCCGCCGGAGCGATGCCGCACAGGCTGCTTTTTTACATAAAATAAATGGCGTATGCTGATACGGCATCCCGGGGGCTTCACTGTATTGCCGGGCAGCGGGGCGTGTTCAGATCATCAGCTGCAGTGCTTTCGGGACGATAGAGACCGTGATGTCGTCCGACTGCACGAAAACTTCGCCGTCGGTGTGGACCCAGAGCGGGACCTCGGTCCGGATGCGGACGGAAGGTGTCAGGAAATGCTGTACGCCGCGGATATCGTAGGCTTTCCCGGAATGCGCGGCCGGGAAGGAGAGCATCGCCTGCAGCGTCGGGATATTCCCGACCGTGATGAGGTTGAGAAGCCCGTCGGCCATGTCGCCGTCCGGCGCGAACTCGTAGCCGCCGCCCTCGTAGCTGCTGTTGTGCAACGCGGTGAATAAAAACCGGTCAAGATGGATCTTTGTGCCGTCTGCGGACTCGATGTCGCAGGCGACTTTTTTTGTGCGGAGGATCTGCTTCAGGGCGATGACGCCGTAGGAGAGGGAGCCGAGATGCAGCGCGTTCAGAACCCCTTTCGTGCCGGTCGTGTTGACGCCCACGCAGACGCCGGCGTCGAAGCCGATGCCGCAGCTGACGCCGAAGAGCCGGTCGGCGCACTCCGTGCCTTCCGGAAGAAACCCCATCGGGTTCTCAAAGGAGGCATAGGCGACTTTTCCGAGGTCGACCGTGCGCTTTACGGTGCCGTCGAGGACCGAGGGAAGCAGGGCCTCGAGATCGGGCTTCAGGCGGAGGCCGCGGAAGAAATCGTTGCCGGAGCCGACCGGCAGGATCGCGAAGTGCACGGCTTCAAAATCGGCGATGCCGTTCACCGCTTCGTTGAGCGAGCCGTCGCCGCCGAGCACGACCATTTTCACGGGATCCGCTTTCGTGCCCATGAGAGAGATCTCGTGCGCAAGATGCGTGATGTGGCCGGCATGTTCGGAAAGATGGACCTCGCAGGGGATCCCCTTTGCGGAAAACGCCCGCTCGACGACGGACAGGGCGGCAGCGCCGCGGCCGGACTGCGCGTTAGGATTCGCTATGACGTGAACCATCGTTTGCCTCCTTCATGGCGGAAAGACTCATTTTGATGAAATCCGAGGCGGCCTGGGTAAGATACCGGTCGCGGTTATAGCCGATCGCGATGCTGTCATAGACGTCGTCGGCGAAGAGCGGACAGATCGTAACGCGCCGGCGGATGTAGGAATCCGGCTCGCCGGACGCGATGTAGTTGCTGCGCAGGTACAGCTCCGGGCAGACGGTCGCGCCGACGCCTTCCGCGGCGAGCGCCACGGCGGTCTGCGTATTACGCGTTTCGAAGCGGATATCCGGCATGATGTCGGCCGAAGAAAAGACGTGATCCATGATCGTGCGGATTCGGTCGCCTTCCTCCAGCATGACGTACGGGAATTCCCGGAAGAGGCCGATGTCGTGGGTCTTTTTGAATTCAGAGAGCGTTTCGTCCGCACTGTCCCCGAAATATTTGGCAAGCAGGACCTTCGGCAGCACGAGATACAGCCGGTCACGCATCAGCTCGACGCTCTCCGCGTGCTCCGTCATGAACGGCGCGAACCCGATCATGACGTCGATATCGCCGTTCTCGAGGCGCTGCTCCAGAACGCGCGTGCTCTCTTCGATAACGGAAAGGTCGATGAGCGGGTATTTTTCCTGGAATGCCGGCAGGATCCTGGGCAGGATCGCCTGCCCGCGGGTATAGGAAATGCCGATGTGCAGCTCGCCGCGGATGTTCCCGCTGATATCGGCCAGCATCGTTTCCGTCTGGCGGTTGAGGTCCAGCATCTTCTGGACGGCGTCGCGGTAGCGGCGGCCCGCGTAGGTGAGGGTAAGCCCCTGCTTGCGGTCAAAAAGCTGGCACTTCAGCTCCGCTTCCATGCGGGAAATGGTGTTGCTTAAGGCCTGCTGGCTGATCCGGAGCTTCTGCGCGGCGCGTGTGATGTTCCCTTCTTTCGCGACCGCAAGAAAATACTCCATATTCTGGAAATTCATCCTGTCTCCTCCGCCGTGTCCGTATCCCGGGATGCTGCCGGACGGCCGTATGCGGGATATGCCAGGCTGTGACCGGCTGTGTTTTGTATTTACGAAACAATGCTACAACATTTTCCTTGTGAAATCAATCGAAATAAAAGTGTTGGAAAATCATTTTCCGCGGTGAAAAAATAGCCTTGGTAGTCTTGTGCCGCGCATACGGAAGGCGACAGAAATACGGGACCCGATGTTCTTCCGGCGCGGTGCAGTACGTCAGAGAACAGCATGAAGGGGGGATATACCCTATGGGAATGACGAAGGAACTCATCATCAACAGCGCCTGGTGCAAGGGCTGCGGCATCTGCGCCGCGTTCTGCCCGAAGGGCGCGCTGGAGATCGTGAACGAAAAGGTCCGCCGGAAAGAGGGAACGGACTGCATCCTGTGCGGCATGTGCGAGCTGCGCTGCCCGGATTACGCGATCTATATCGAAAGCAAGAGAGAGGAGAGCGAGCAATGGGTAAAGTCGTACTGATGCAGGGAAATGAAGCCTGCGTGGAAGGCGCGATCGCGGCCGGCATGCGGCTTTACGCAGGATATCCGATCACCCCGTCGACCGAGATCGCGGAGATCTCGGCGCTCCGGCTCCCGCAGGTGGGCGGCACTTTTATTCAGATGGAAGACGAGATCGCTTCGATCGCCTGCGCGATCGGCGGGTCCGTTGCGGGAACGAAATCCATGACCGCGACCTCCGGTCCGGGGTTCTCGCTCAAGCAGGAGAATCTTGGCTACGCCGCGCTCGCGGAGATCCCGCTCGTCGTCGTCGACGTCCAGCGCACCGGCCCGTCGACCGGCATGCCTACGTCTCCTTCCCAGGGCGACATGATGATGGCGCGCTGGGGCACGCACGGGGATCATCCGGTCATCGCGCTCAGCCCCTCGTCGGTCGAAGAGACCTACCGGCTCATCATCCGCGCGTTCAACCTTTCGGAAAAGTACCGCACGCCGGTCCTTTTCATGATGGACGAGATCATCGGCCATCTGCGTGAAGGCGTGACGCTTCCGGAGGAAGGCTCGATCGAGATCGAAGACCGGCTCACGGTCCGGTTCCCGGATCCGAAGCGCAAGGCCTACGAGATCAAGTCCGGCCGCTTTATTCCGAAGATGGCGCCGTTCGGCAAAGGCCAGCGCTATAACATCACGGGCCTTATGCACGACGAGAGCGGCTTCCCGACCAACTCGCCGGAAGTGGCGGAGAAACTCATGAGCCGTCTCATGCACAAGATCTCCGACCATTACGACGACATCGTGCAGTACGAGGCCGTCGGCATGGAAGACGCGGACGTTATGATCTTCTGCTACGGCGGCACGATGCGCGCGGCCATTTCGGCGCAGGAAGAACTGCGCGCGCAGGGCAAACGCTGCGGCATATTCCGTCCGATCACGATCTGGCCCTTCCCCGAAAGAGAGCTGCGGGATTTTGCCCCGCGCCTTAAGAAGATCGTCGTCGCGGAGCACAACTACGGACAGATGGTCCTCGAAGTCGAGCGGATCGCCGGGAAATACTGCCCGGTGGAATTCGTCGGCAAGTACAACGGGACAGTCCTTACGCCGCAGGATATCGCAAAGGCGGTCCTCGGCCAGGAAGAAGGGAAGGAGGCGTAACATGAGCGTGGTAAGTACAGGGGACGTAAGCGAGAAGACCCTCCAGACGTCGGACCTTATCTACAAATACATGCGTCCGGAGCACCTTCCCCAGATCTGGTGCCCGGGCTGCGGCAACGGCACGATCATGCGGGACGTGGTGCAGGCGATCGACAACCTCGGCCTTTCCCGCGACAAGACCGTCATCGTGTCCGGTATCGGCTGCTCTTCGCGCGCGGCCGGCTACATGGACTTTGATACCATCCACACGACCCACGGCCGCGCGATCGCCTTCGCGACCGGCATCAAGCTCGCCAACCCGGAGCTTGAAGTTATCGTGATCGCAGGCGACGGCGACATTTCCGCGATCGGCGGCAACCACCTGATCCACGCGGCGCGCCGGAACATCGGCATCACGGTCGTCGTCATGAACAACAACATCTACGGCATGACCGGCGGCCAGTACTCGCCGACGACGCCGACCGGCGACTACGGAACGACGGCCCCTTACGGGAACCTCGACCGCTCCTTCGACATCGCGGGCCTTGCCTACGGCGCCGGCGCTTCCTACGCGGCGCGCGGCAGCGTCTACCACGTCCGCGAGACCATCCAGCTCATCCAGGACGGCATCCGGAACATCGGCTTCTCCATCATCGACGTGGCGAGCATCTGCCCGACCTATTACGGCCGGAAGAATAAGAAAGGCAGCGCGGTCGACATGCTGAAATGGCAGAAGGAGAACGCGGTCACGATGGAACAGGCCGCGAGAATGACCGATGAGCAGAAGAAGGGGAAACTCATCATCGGCGTCCTCCGTCAGGCACAGTATCCGGAATTCACCTATCAGTATGCGCGCCTTATTGCGCGGCTCGCGAAGGAGAGGGAAGAATAATGTCTGAGAAAAAGAAAAATACGCTTCTGGAAGAGACCGCATCCGCCGTCTGCGAAAAGACGCCGGCAAAGGGCGGCCGCATGGAGATGCGTCTTGCGGGCAGCGGCGGCCAGGGCGTGATACTCGCGTCTGTCATTCTGGCGGAAGCCGCGGTCATCGCCGGGAAATATACGGCGCAGAGCCAGTCCTACGGACCCGAGGCGCGCGGCGGCGCCTGCCGGGCGGAGACCCTCATTTCCGATACGTCCATCGGGTTCACCAAGGTGCAGGACCCGACGTTCCTGATGACGCTGACGGAGGCTTCCTATCAGAAATACGCGAAGGACCTGCCGGAGGGCTGCATGCTGCTTGCGGATGAAAGCGTAAGCAGCGCGGCGTCCCGCTCCGGCGCGGTGATTCTTCCGATCCTCCGGACGGCTAAGGAAAAGGTCGGCAAGGCGCAGTGCGCCAATATCGTCGCGGTCGGCTGCATCAATGAGATGCTGCATATCGTCGACCGGGAGTCTTTGGCGAAGGCGGTCGCCATGCACGTTCCGTCCGGAACGGAAAAGATCAATCTGACCGCCCTTTCGGAAGGCGAAAAGCTGATGCAGGGAGTCACGGCATGAAGATCCACGAATACCAGGCTAAAGAACTGCTCCGGGAGTACGGCGCGCCGGTACCGGGCGGGTATATGGTGACGACGCCGGAAGGCGCGAAAGAAGCGGCGGAGCATTATGAGACCTGCGTGCTGAAGGCGCAGGTGCATTCCGGCGGCCGCGGAAAGGCGGGCGGCGTAAAGCTCGTGCACTCGCCGGCGGAAGCATTTTCCTGCGCGCAATCGCTCCTCGGAAAACGCATCTATCCGCATCAGGCGGGACCGGACGGAAAACTCGTTTCGAAGCTTCTCGTGACGGAGGCGGTCGACGTACAGAAGGAATTCTATCTTGCCGTGACCGGCGATATGGAGAACGCGGGCCTTGTGATCGTCTCCTCCGCGGAGGGCGGCGTAGAGATCGAAGAGACCGCGAAGACGCGCCCGGAAGCGATCCTGACGATCCCTGTCTCGCCGATGACCGGCTACCGGACGTACGAAGGCCTGCCGGTCGCCGCGTCTTTCGGACTTGACGCGGCGCAGACGAAGGAGCTGCACGCCCTGCTCCGTTCGATGGTGCGGCTCTATCTCGAAAAGGACTGCTCGCTGGTGGAGATCAATCCGCTTGTGCTGACAAAGGAAGGAAAGCTCCTCTGCCTCGACGCGAAGGTGAATTTCGACGACAACGCGCTGTACCGGCATC
>JAFOIS010000039.1 GCA_017420605.1 Lachnospiraceae bacterium
CGCACCGACGGGCCAGTTGGAGAGCGCGTAGAGCTTATAGCCGGCTTCCTTCAGGGACGCAAGCCACGGCTCCGTATACGGAAACGGACGGAGCGTTCCATAGATCGAAGACAGATAACCCCGGATCGCGTCCGCATACTGCGGCGCCGTATCCGTGACGGCCCGAATAGCTTCCTCAAGCGTCATTTCCCCGAGATCGAGGTTATGCCAGTAGACGCTCTCGTAGACGTGCTCGCGCAGGAATCGTTCCTCCGGTTCGGAAAGATGCAGACTCTTTACACAGTCCTCCCACGGGAATGCGATCAGGACCTTGCCGAGGTCGAAGACGACCGTATCGACGACCGGGCTCTTTGTGTCCTGCCGGCTGCGGAGGAGCTTTGCGACGTAGCCGATGAGGAAGAGGAAGACCGGTACGAAAACCGTCGCGTAGAGCGACGCGAAGAAAAGACCGCGGGCCGCTTCGTCCTTACGGACGGCGAAGACCATGGTCAGGACATATAAAGAGAGCAGAATGACGACGCCGGCAAGCGCGGCGATCCGTTTGATATTTTTCATGGATCCTCCGGTGAGAAGTATGGATCCGGCCTTTCTGCCGGACGACGGATCTTCCGGAACTCATTATAGCGAAAAGAAGAAGGGCGCGCAATCTCCGAAGAGACGGCCGGGAGGAACGGATAAAGACAGACTGTGTGAAGAATCGTCCGGCATACGGCGGAAATGACGGAAATTCTGCAAAGAATCGCGAAAAACGCTTGACGGGCAGAAGGTTACGTTGTAGAATACCATCGTTCAAGCAGCGTACTCGCGCTCACCCCGGCATGCAGTCTGTGACCGGGCGTTCATAGAGGATCGTAAGCCGTAAGGCTTTTCCGCGCAGGCGGAAGATCACTTTGATGCGGGTCGCTGGATCCGTATTTTTTTTGCTTTACAGGGAGGATACAAACATTAGCGGTTTAATGATCAACGGCCAGATCCGTGAGAGGGAAGTCCGGCTGATCGACGAAAACGGCGATCAGGTCGGCATCGTAGCGACACGCGAGGCGCTTGCGCGCGCGGAAGAAGCAGGACTTGACCTTGTCTGTATTTCACCGAAGGCTGTGCCTCCGGTCTGCAAGATCATCGACTACGGAAAGTACCGTTACGAGCAGGCCCGGAAGGAAAAAGAAGCCAAGAAGAAGCAGAAGGTCATGGAGGTCAAGGAGATCCGCATGTCGCCGAACATCGACACGAACGATCTCAACACCAAGATCGCTGCAGCGAGGAAATTCTTAAGTCACGGCGATAAGGTCAAGGTGGGCATCCGCTTCCGCGGAAGAGAAATGGCTCACACGAACGACAGCAGACCGATCCTGGACGGCTTCGCCGAAGCCCTGAAGGACGTCGCGGCCGTAGACAAGGCCCCGAAGATGGAAGGCCGTTTCATGGTAATGTTCCTGACTCCGAAAAAATAACGGAAGAGCGGAACGGGCGGAATAGTTAATTATTAAAAGAAGGGAGCATAGAGTATCATGCCGAAAATGAAAACGAAGCGTGCCGCAGCAAAGCGTTTTAAAGTGACTGGCACAGGCAAGCTTAAGAGAATGAAAGCCTTTAAGAGCCATATCCTGACGAAGAAGGACCGTAAGACCAAGCGGAATCTGCGCCAGGCGACGATCGCTGATCCGACCAACGCAAAAGTAATGAAGAAGATTTTACCGTATCTTTGATCAGGGGAGGAAATAAGTCATGGCAAGAATTAAAGGCGGATTAAATGCCAAGAAACGGCATAATAAAGTTCTGAAACTCGCGAAGGGCTTTCGCGGCGCACGTTCCAAGCAGTATCGTATCGCGAAGCAGTCCGTGATGCGCGCGCTTGCGTCTTCGTACGCGGGCAGAAAAGAAAGAAAGCGCGATTTCCGCAAGCTCTGGATCGCCCGTATCAACGCGGCGGCCCGTCTCAACGGAACGAGCTACAGCAAGCTGATGCACGGCCTCAAGGTCGCCGGCATCGACATCAACCGCAAGATCCTTTCCGAGATGGCGATCTCGGATCCGGAAGGATTTGCCGCTCTCGCGGAGACCGCGAAAGCGAACGCGTAAAGAAAGACCAGAAAGCAGAACTGCTGCACGGCTCAAAGCCTGCAGCAGTTTTTTTGTCCGGCAGGCCCGAAGGCCTGTCTTTTTCCGTACTTTACTGCGGTTCCCCGCCGTCCCCGAGGAGCTTGCGCATGACGGTCATATAAACGTCCTGGCATGCGTCTTCCCAGGCGCGGCACATCCGTTCCGCCTCTTCGCGGCTCATCACGTTGACCGTCATGTCGAAGAGGGGGGAACCTCCTTCGATGATCGTGCAGTGCACGGCGTATTCACGCTGCGGCGTCACGCGGTATTCCGACCGGATCCCGGATTCGGAGCGGAGCGTGAAGGAATTTTCCCGCAGATAATCCAGGATCTCGCTGCGGATCTCGGGGCTGATCATGCCTTCGAGATAGCCCAGCGTTTTGCTGCCTTCCTCCGTGATCTCGTACCGCGTCGTATTGCCCTGCGTCTCCGACAGGATATGGCGGTCGGAAAGAAGGTCGTTGATCGCCTCCTGGGCGTGGAAGTAATCCGTGTAGTTCCGGTTCAGCAGAAAATCGACGAGCTGGCTGTTGGACAGCGGAAACGTGACCTTCTGCAGCATGTAGAGGATCATGAGTTTATAGAGGGCGAGTCCCGGATATGCCATAAGTGGGTCCTTTCCCAAAACCGAAAAATCGGGTTGCTTTATCCTGCGAAAGTGTTACAATGAATTTAATGATTTAGCATTGTGAAGTTTGAAAGTGCCGACAGACCTGTACACCCATCCTGCAAAGGAGCAAACATGAACAACAAGCTGCACACGCCGGCCGTCGACGCCTGGTTCGACGCCATTCTGAGCCTCAGGGACCGTGACGAGTGTTACATGTTCTTCGAGGATATCTGCACGATCAACGAACTGCTTTCCCTTTCCCAGCGCTATGAGGTCGCACGGCTTCTCCGCGAGAAGAAGACCTATCTGGAGATCTCGGACGCGACCGGCGCGTCTACGGCGACGATCAGCCGCGTGAACCGTTCTCTCGTTTACGGCAACGGAGGGTATGACATTACCTTCGAGCGTCTGGCAAAAGACCGCTGATCATTTCTTTCCCGGTTTTCTGTCCTTTTCTGCCGTGACCTCCGGCAGCAGATCGATCATACGTTCAACGATCTGCTTTTTGACGTAGATGTCAAAGCTGAGTGTGCAGAAGAAGGAGAAAAGCTGCAGGACGTCCTTGTCCTCTTCGGTCGCCGCAAGATCGTCGAAGGTGTCTTTGGAACGAAGGTACTTCACGACCAGATCTTTCGCGACCTTGGACGCTTCGCCGACCTCCGATTCATAAATGCGTTCGTAGATCGCGGAAAGATCGAGATCGCCGTCCGTACCGAAATAGCGGTCGCTGAGCGGCATCAGGATCTTGCGGATATCGCCGATCGAAAGGAAACTTTTCAGATAGTAGATGAAAATGAGGAGCAGGAGATGCTCCTTGTTGTATTTTTTCTTGTCCGGCGGCGGGATGAGGTCGTTCTTCGCGTAGTTGTTGATCATCGTCCGCGTCAGGATCTTGTCGTCCGGATACCGCTTGCAGGTCTCGAGCTCGCTTTCCATGAACGTCGTGACCTGATCCATATAAAGGGAAATGTCGGGGATGGAGTCGGGCTTGATGTAGTCAAGCTCGCTCATCTGTGCAAGAATACTTTTGAGGCGTTGCTTCGTGGTAGGATCCATGATAAACTCCCTTATGACTTTGTTGTGCTGTATATGCGTACACGCGTCAGTTGGTTTTCTGAAACATAGTATATAGTTTCCGATACCGCATGACAAGATGTAAAATGCCGAATGATACGAAAAACGGAGACGTATGATGACATATCAAGATGCTGATAACACGAGGGAACTGCTTGCGGGGCTGAACGGCAGGCAGTTGGAGGCCGTGCGGAAGACAGAGGGGCCGGTCCTGATCCTTGCGGGGGCGGGTTCCGGCAAGACACGCGTCATCGTGCACCGCATCGCCTACATGATCGCAGCAAAAGGGATCAGTCCGCGGAATATCCTGGCCATCACGTTTACGAACAAGGCGGCGGACGAGATGCGCAGCCGCGTCGATGCGCTCGTGGAAGAGGGAGCCCCCGAGGTCTGGGTGTCGACCTTCCATTCGTTATGCGTCCGGATCCTCCGGCGGAACATCGACGTTCTCGGCTACGACCGCTATTTCTCCATCTACGACGCGGACGACCAGCTCCGCCTTATGAAAGATCTGTGCAAACGGCTCGAAGTGGATACCAAACGGTATAAGGAACGAGGGATCCTTTCCGCCATATCGCGCGCAAAGGACGAACTCATCACGCCGGAGGAATACGAGCTTCGGGCGGACGGCGATTTTGAAACGCTGGTCGCCCGCGTTTATCCGCGTTATCAGGAAACGCTGAAAAACAGCAACGCCCTGGATTTTGACGACCTCATTATGAAGACCGTCGAACTGTTCCGCGAAAGTCCCGACGTGCTGGCGTTCTACCGGAACCGCTTCCGGTATATCTGCGTCGACGAATACCAGGATACCAATACCGCGCAGTTCGTCCTGATCTCTCTTCTGGCGAGAGAGCATCACAATCTCTGTGTGGTAGGCGATGACGACCAGTCGATCTATAAGTTCCGTGGGGCGAATATTTCCAACATTCTGAACTTTGAGAAGCATTTCCCCGACGCGGCGGTGATCCGGCTCGAGCAGAACTACCGCTCGACACAGAATATCCTGGACTGCGCAAACACCGTGATCGCAAACAATACGCAGCGCAAGGTCAAACGCCTTTGGACGGAAAATGAAAAAGGCGCGAAGGTGCGCTTCCGCCGCTTCCAGAACGGATTCGAGGAGGCGGAGTTCGTCGCGCGGGAGATCCGCGACAAAGTGCTCGGCGGCGCGGCGTACCGTGATTTCGCGGTGCTGTACCGGACCAACGCCCAGTCGCGGCTTTTTGAGGAAAAGTTCATCTCCTGGAATATCCCGTACCGGGTCGTGGGAGGCGTCAACTTCTACTCCCGCCTCGAGATCAAGGACATGCTGGCGTATCTTAGGACGATCGACAATGCGCAGGATGCGCTCTCGGTACGAAGGATCGTCAATGTTCCGAAGCGCGGGATCGGCACCGCTTCCGTAGACCGCCTCGAGGCTTACGCGGAACGGGAGGAGATCTCCCTTTTTGAGGCGATGTGCCATCCGGACCGCGCCGGACTTACGGAGAGGACGGCCGGGAAAATCCGGCAGTTTACGGAAATGATCCTTTCCCTCCGGGAAAAGGCGGAGACCATGACCGTCGAAAACCTTCTGCTTACGGTCATGGAGAAGAGCGGATACCGCGCGGAGCTCGAAGCGGAACACACCGAAGAGGCGGACGCAAGGATCGAGAACCTTGACGAATTCCTGTCCAAGGCGGCGTCCTACGACGAGGCCGCGGGGGAGGAGGGGACCCTTTCCGATTTCCTGGCGGAAGTCTCGCTGATCGCGGATATCGACAGCACGTCGGACAGCGACAACGTCGTGCTGATCATGACGCTGCATTCGTCCAAGGGACTCGAATTCGATCACGTCTACATCGCGGGTATGGAAGACGGGGTGTTCCCGGGCTATATGTCGATCGACGCGGGAGACGCGGCGGAACTGGAGGAAGAAAGACGCCTTGCTTACGTCGGCATCACGCGCGCAAAAAAGGACCTTACCCTGACGGCGGCGTCCGAGCGGCTTCTCCGCGGCGAGGTCGTGGAAAACCCGGTATCCCGCTTCGTACGCGAGATCCCGCGGGAGATGATCGACATGGGCTACGAGGGACGCGAAGCAAAGCGCCCTGCGCTCGGAAGCTTCGGCGGCCGGAGCGATCCCGTCCGGCAGGCGCTGCATACGAAGCCGTCGTACGGCGATCTCTTCACGAGCCCGGTCACACCGAAAAAGACCTTTGCCGTCAAGGGCGCGAAGCTTTCCTACGGCGTCGGCGACCGCGTGCGGCACGCGCGCTTCGGAGAGGGTACCGTCAGGGAGATCACTGAAGGGGGCCGTGATTTCGAGGTGACAGTCCAGTTTGATACGGTCGGCGTCAAGAAAATGTTCGCTTCTTTCGCGAATATGCAGAAGTGCTGAAGAAAGAGTGGCATTTTCGGACAGCAGGTGTTATACTTTTCATGGTACATAAGGCGGTTCGCATTCATCGCGAAACCGGAAAACCTCATGCAGGAAAGGTGATATGATCCCATGAAGAAAAAAGGCTGTGTGCTTCTGAAGGTATTGGCCGTCATCGGCATCCTGGCCGCGATCGCCGGTATCGCGTATGTTGTCTATAAGAAATTCTTCGCGCCGAGCTATATGGACGATTTCGAAGATGATTTCGACGAGGATTTCGAAGATTATTTCGAAAAGGCCGAAGAGGAAGAGAAGGCGGAAGAGCCGAAGGAAGAAGCAAAGGAAGAGGCTGCGGAATAAGACCGCATCGCCATGCGGACGGAGTGAAAGTCCGCGGTACGGACAAATGAGAGCAGCTCCGGGATCCCGGAGCTGCTTTTTTAATATCGGAGATGGAGATCATGCGAAAAGGCGAAGAATACAGCGGCACAGTAAAAGGGATCGCGTATCCGGACAGAGGAAGGCTGACCGGACCGGAAGGAGAGCGCGTGACCGTAAAGTGTACGCTGCCGGGACAGCAGATCACGTATCGTGTGAGCAGAAAACGCGACGAGAGGATCGAAGGAAAACTGGTGTCCGTCGACGCGCTGTCGCCCCTGGAGACAGAGAAGCCCTCCTGCAGTTCCTTTCCGCAGTGCGGCGGCTGCCTTCTGCAGCGTATGCCGTATTCTGCCCAGCTTGCGATGAAAGAGAAGGAAATGCAGGATCTTTTTTCGGAAGTCCTGCCCGATAACGCCGTGTATGACGGGATCCTGCCGTCGCCCGTCCCGTTCGGGTACCGCAACAAAATGGAGTTCTCCTTCGGTACGGAGTCCTTCGGCGGGCCGCTTACGCTCGGCCTGCATAAACGCGGCGCGATCTACGACATCCTGCAGGCGACCGACTGCGCGATCGCGCACCCGGATATGCGCCTTGCCGCGCAGACCGTCTTCGCATACTGTGCAGAGCAGGGATTTCCGCATTATCATAAATCACGGAATACCGGGTTCCTACGGCATCTCCTTCTCCGGCGTTCGGAGAGTGAGGGCGCGCTGCTTATCGTCCTCGTGACGACGTCGGAAGTGCGGCACGACTTTACGCCGCTCAAAGACCGGCTCCTTGCCCTTCCGCTTGCCGGCAGGATCGCAGGGATCCTCGTCGGGATCAACGACCTGCCCGCGGATATGGTGCAGTACCAGAAGGCGGAACTTCTGTATGGAGAGCCGTATCTTACGGAAAGAATGCTCGGCCTTACGTTCCGCATTTCCGTGTTTTCCTTCTTCCAGACCAATACGGGAGCGGCGGAAAGACTGTACGGCCGTGTCCGCGATTACCTCAGATCATTTGCCGAAACGCGTGAGCGCAGACCGGTGATCTACGATCTGTATTCCGGGACCGGCACGATCGCGCAGATCGTATCCCCGATGGCGGAGCGGGTCTACGCCGTGGAGCTTGTTGCGGAAGCGACGGCGGCCGCGGCGGAGAATGCGCAACTCAACGGGATCGGAAACTGCGTCTTCATCAACGGGGATGTCCTGCAGAAGCTCGACGAGATCGAAGAAAAGCCTGATTTTCTCATTCTGGATCCGCCGAGGGAAGGGATCGTTCCCAAAGCGCTTTCGAAGATCATGGCGTATGACGTCGATCATATGATCTATATTTCCTGCAAGGCCACGAGCTTTGTGCGCGATATGCATGTGCTCCGGAGCGCGGGCTGGGAGATCGGGCGGTGGTCGCTTGCGGATCTCTTCCCCCAGACGCCGCATGTGGAAGCAATCATCTCGATGTCACGGACCAGGTCAAAATGATAGTTTTCATCAGGCAGGAATCGGGAAGGAGCATCTTTTAAGTCAAGGCTTACAGCAAATGTTTTTATTCGGAAGAGAGAAGACGGGAAAGCGATGGATATCTGCTATAAGAAACTCACGACGGATGAACTGGATACCTTTATCGATATGCGGATCACGCAGCTCACGGAGGAGTACACGTCCACGGGCAGGACGGTTCCGGAAGGCGTTGATCTGAAAGGCGCGCTGAAGGACTACTATGACCGTCACCTTGCGGACGGGACGTTTGTTTCATGGCTTGCGATGGACGGCGATAAGATCATCGGTACCAGCGGCATGTCTTTCGTGGAGAAACCGCCGTATTTCGGCTGTCCGACAGGAAGGCTCGGACTTCTGTCAAGTATGTACACGGACCCCGGGTACAGAAGGATGCGGATCGCGACGGAACTTCTTCACAGAGTGATCGAAGAGGCCCGGGTGTATGGATGCGGGGCGGTCCACATTACCGCCTCCGATATGGGCGTAAAGCTCTATACCGCGTACGGGTTCAGACATAACGGAAACTTTATGCAGTATACGCTTTAACGTTGCGGCCGCGGCGGCTGTCAGGAAGTTAAGTCATAAGAAGGAGCGGCTGAATGATCATCAACACCGGACAGAGAACGGATATTCCGGCCTTCTATGCCGAATGGTTTGCGAACCGGCTCAGGGAAGGCTTTGTCTGTGTGCGCAATCCCTATGATCCGGGCCGGGTCAGCCGCTATCGCCTTGACCCCGCGGTCGTAGACGTGATCGGGTTCTGCACAAAGAATCCCGCCCCGATGTTTCCGTATATGGATCTCCTTTCGGATTACGGGCAGTACTGGTTCGTCACCATCACGCCCTACGGACGGGATATCGAACCGAATGTTCCGGACAAGCACCGTCTGATAGACGATTTCAGAACGCTTTCCGGTATCGTCGGCATCCGGTCCGCCGGCTGGCGTTATGATCCGGTCTTTATCTCGGACCGGTATACAGAGGAGTACCATCTCCGGGCCTTCGAAAAGATCGCGTCCGCGCTCGACGGCTGCACGGAAACAGCCGTCATCAGTTTTATCGATCTGTATCCGAAGGTCAGGCGAAACTTTCCGGAAGTAAAAGAAGTCACAAAAGAGCAGCGTCTCAGACTTGGCCGGGAGTTTATCAGGATCGCAGCCGCGCACGGCATGACATTAAGGCCCTGTGCGGAGGGGGATGAACTGGCCCCTTACGGGGCCGACTGCAGCGGATGCATGAAGATCAGCGATTACGAAAAGGCCATCGGCAGGAGGCTTAATGCCCCTGCAAGGAAGGGCGCCAGGGCGGAATGCGCCTGTTATCTGGCCTGTGACATCGGCGCTTATAATACCTGCAGGCATCTGTGCCGGTACTGCTACGCAAATGCGGAATCGGCCGAGGTCCTGGCGCAAAGCCGTCTCCATGACCCGAAATCTCCGCTTCTTATCGGACATCTGCGGAATGATGACAGGATCCATGACGTTCCGCAGAAATCATGGATCGATGATCAGATGAGCTTCGTTTGCTGAAACGGCACCGCAGGTCTTTCATCACTTCCGGAAAGAAGGTATTACAAAATGGATCAGCAGGAACGTCTGGAATATCTTACAGAACAGTTTATCGAGGATTCTGCGCAGTACCGGAACCTTACGATTCCCGCGGATACGGAAGGAAAGAAGCGGATCCTGAGGTCCCTTATGAATATCCGTATGCCGAAGCCCCTTCCGCAGGAGGTCCTCGCGGTCCAGGACGAATATCTCCGGGAACGGAACCGGGAAAACGGAATCGTAGAGATAGCGGATATCCCGACGGCCGCGGAGCGGGGGAGCGCACATCCCTTTGCCGGCAGACTGTCCGTCTGGCAGGGAGACATCACACGTCTTGCAGCCGGCGCCATAGTCAACGCGGCCAATTCGCAGATGCTCGGCTGTTTTGTGCCGATGCACACCTGCATCGATAACTGTATCCATACCTATGCGGGCGTGCAGCTCCGGGCGGAGTGCGGCCGCAGGATGCAGGAACTGCGGGAGAAATACGGTCCCGGCTACGAGC
>JAFOIS010000040.1 GCA_017420605.1 Lachnospiraceae bacterium
AGGAGATCGCGGAAAAAACAGGACTGCCTTTTGAGCACATCCTCATTTCCGCGACGCACACGCACACCGGACCGACGGCAAGGCCGAGCATCTCGCCGTACTTTCCGGCGACCGATCTTTCCTATTTTGAGATCTTCGGCGCCCTCATCGCGAAGGCGGGGGTCGAGGCCTGGGAGAAGCGGCGGAAGGCTTACCTGTCCTACGGCCGCGGCACGGAATGGAAATGCGTGCATAACCGCCGGTATTTCATGGAATCCGGGGAGAGCATGATGGAACCGGGAGGACCGGAGTATCCGGGACGACTTATGAAAGAGGGTCCAGAGGATCCGGAACTGCAGGTGATCTGGTTCATGCCGGAAGAGACGTACGACGTGAACCGGATCGAAAAGCCGCTCGCGGTCATCGTCAATTATTCGACGCATCCGTCGGAGCTTTACGCCCTGCCGTATGTGTCCGCCGATTTTCCCGGGGTCCTGCGGCGGAATCTCAAGGCGGTCTTCGGCGATATCCCGGTCCTCTATCTGCAGGGCTTCTGCGGGAACCTGACGCCGCGGGATCACGAGAATGACGCTTCCTGGGGACATTTTATCGACGGGACCGAGAGAGTCGGCACGGTGCTGACCGGCGACGTGCTCCGGATCATGTCCCTTGCGCGGGAACGCGCCGACGTCCGGGACATCCGGATCCGGACGGAAAAGTGCCGCCTCATGCTCCGGAAGGTGACGGAAGAAGATATTGCAAAGAGCGATGCCGTCTTTGAACTGCTGGAACGGGACAGGGCGGCTTTCGATGCGCTGGACGTCAAGGACAAGGCGTTCGCCAATAAGATCCGGAATCTCCGGGATAAATGGAAGAACGGGCCGTACGAGGACGTGCCGGTCAGCGCGGTGCGGCTTGACGATATCATTTTCCTTGTGCATCCGGCGGAACTTTTCTGCGAATACCAGCTGGACATGAAAAAACGCCTCGGTCCGAAGACGGTCGGCGTGGAACTCACGAACGGCGGCATCTGCTATATCGGAACGAAGCAGGCCTATCTTCTGGGCGGCTATGAGATCAACGCCGGCTTCTACGACTATCAGGCCGGCAGCGTCCTTGAGGAAAAACTCATTGAACTGGCGGCAAAGGTCGGCAGACCGGAACGGAAAGCGCAGCCGTTTACGGAAGCGGAATGAGAAAATGACGCAGGAGCGGGCGGCAAAGGGGCGTCTTACAGCCGGAAGATCCGTTTCCACTGCCGGAAGTCGACCGGCTCGAAGCGTTTCTTGAGCTCTTTGACGAGCAGGTTCCTGTCGGCGTTTTCGATATAGACGTCGTACCGGTCCGCGACCCCGCCGAATGTTACCGTTTCTTTTGTTCCCATCTCAGCTTCCAGCTCGCGCAGCATCGCCTCGCGTGAGCAGGAGGCGTCGAAGATGCGCATGTTCGAATATCCCTCGAAACGGGAGACGCGGACTTTGATCCGGTATTCGGAAGCCCACGGCTCCGCCGTCAGCGCGTCATGGGCCTTCTGAATATTTTCATGGGTGTCGAGTACCATGAGGTAGACGACGTTTTCGCTCACATCCTCCGGGCTCTGGTAATAATTGCGGTACGGGGAAAGCCGTCTGCTCTCATACACCTGCCGCATGCCGTCGTTTGACAGCTCTTTATAACGGATCACAAGAAGGTTCTGGCTGATCGTGTAGCAGAAGAACGGATAACCGCGTTCGTTCAGCCACGTCATCACACGTTTCGCTTTCGTTTCCGGAAGAGGGAACGTTTTTTTGTATTCCAGGGTGTTCATGTCATAGAGTGCGGCGCCGTCCATGACGATGACGGGATATTTCAGCTTGACGCCCGGCAGAAGCTCGCGAACGGTCGCCTGCGTTTCCACGGTCGAAAGCGTAAATTTCATGCCATCTTCGACGAGCCGGTTAAGCTCCACCTTGGAATACGGCGTAAGACGGCTGTCCGAACCGAGAAGACTGTGGCCGAGCGCGGATACATAAAGGGTATCGGTATTCCGTCCGCGGGGCAGGTGGATCCGGTTGATCACGGAGGCGACGGCCACGCCGATCACGGTGTCGAGAAGACGGTTCGCCGCAAAGAGATAGGGGTTCGCGTCCGCGAAGTGGTTGATCGTGATGGAAAGGTAAACGACGCCGGAAAAGTAAGCCATCTCCGGGACCTTCAGGAGCACTGTGGAATACAGCACTACGATGAGAAAGAGCGGCACGATGATAAAGTGCTGGGATCTTTCGGGAATGCCGTGGCTGATAAGAGAGATCTCAAGAAGCAGCTCCAGAAGTCCTAAGGAGGCGCCGATCACCGTGCCGAAGACGCGCTTTCTGGCGACGCCCTTCATATCCTTCGTATAGGGCTGGATGCACTGCATCGCGGCCAGGGCGGAGTAGAGAGGATACCCCTTGGCGCCGCGCAGCATATAGATCACAAGACAGGCCGCGACCGCGATCGCGGAACGCAGGATGCGCTGCCCGGGCAGGGGGAACCTGGACTTTCTTTTCATAGGACCTCCTAAGGAGCGGAGAACAGACGGAACTTCGGGCATCCTGCTATCATCGTCGCAGACAGAACGGGTCTTGTCAATACAGATCCTCACCGGTCCGATCTATAGTTTCCGTTGTCAGATCAGGCATAAATTGGTAAGATAAAAAAAGTCCGACGATGCTTTTGATCTGCGGAGCATGCACCATGGATTTTATGATACGGAAAGCCCTGATGGAGGATGCGTCCGCGGTCGGCGCTTTTTACGACCGCGTCGTTTTTCTCCTTAACGAACGGAAGATCAATTATCCGCTCTGGGTATATAAAGAATATCCGTCGGAGGCGTCCGCCCGGGAAATGATACGGGAAGGCGCGCAGTATATCTGTCTTTCGGACGGTGAGATCATCTGTGCCTTTGCGTATAATACGGATCCGCGGGGCAATTACGCGTCCGTGAACTGGACGGAATATGTGCCGGAAGGCTCTTACATGGTCCTTCATGCCTTTGCCGTGGATCCGGACAGAAAGGGACAGGGCATAGGCTCCGGGGTGCTCCGTTTCTGTGCGGAAGAAGCGGAAAGACAGGGGATCCGGGCGATCCGTCTCGATACGGTCCCGACCAACCTGCCTGCAAAACGGTTTTATATGAAAAACGGTTTTTCCTACGTCGAAGACGCGGGGCTCGACCGGGGGATCCCGGAGATCCCGGTTTTCAGTCTTTTCGAGCGTTACTGGTGAGACGTCAACTATCCGGAGAGGATCTATTCATGAGTTTTAAGGAAATGAAGATCGTGGAACTGAAGGAAAGCATCCTGGAAGACAACGACGCGGACGCCGCGGCGCTCAGAAAGGAACTTGGGGAGAAGGGCATAACGCTCATCAACCTCATGTCTTCCCCGGGCAGCGGGAAGACCTCCACGCTCCTTGCCCTCGCGCCGTATTTGCGGGAAAGGATAAAATGGGGCGTCATGGAGGCGGATATCGACTCCGACGTAGATGCCCGTACGATGGAGGCTGCCGGCATTCCGGCCATCCAGCTCCATACCGGCGGCATGTGCCATCTGGACGCCGATATGACGCGCCAGGGACTCCGTGCTTTCGGCCGGGATGATCTTGCGCTGATCGTGCTGGAAAATATCGGAAACCTGGTCTGTCCCGCGGAATACGATACCGGAGCCGCTCTCAACATGACGATCCTGTCCGTCCCGGAAGGGGACGACAAGCCGGCAAAGTATCCGCTGATGTATGAGGTCTCGCAGATCCTTGTCGTCAACAAGACCGATACGCTGCCCTACTTCGATTTCGACCGGGAAAAAATGGAACGGGACGCGAAAGCGTGCAATCCGGATATCCGGATCTTCTACATTTCGGCAAAAACGGGCGAAGGGGTCGCGGAACTGGCGTCGTATCTTCTTTGCGCTGCCGGAAAGAAAGAGGAGGCCTGAACATGGCGGAAGTAAAGGTCATCGAGGTCAACGAGAGCGTCTTCGCGGACAACGTGCGCGAGGCGGCCCTGATCCGGGAGAAAATGTCGAAGCAGGGCACTCTGTTCCTCAACGTCATGTCGGCGCCCGGAAGCGGCAAGACGACTTTTCTCACGGCGCTTATAGGAATGCTGAAAGAGGAGATGCGCATCGGGGAGATGGATGTGGATATCCGTTCGTCCCTCGATGCTGCCCGCGTTGCGGACGCGACGGGCGTGGAATCGCTCCAGATCCACAACGGCGGTCTGTGCCATATCGACGCCGACATGACGGCGCGGGCGCTTCTGGAATACGATACGAAGGACCTGGATCTTTTGATCCTCGAGAACATCGGAAACCTCGTGTGTCCCGCCGAGTTCGACACCGGCGCCCATAAAAACATCGTGCTTTTCAGTGTGCCCGAAGGAGATGACA
>JAFOIS010000302.1 GCA_017420605.1 Lachnospiraceae bacterium
CCGGAAATGTAATAACTGACAAGGATCGTTCCATCCCGAAGCTGCAGGATATGCGGATAACCGAGATCTCCGTTCGGCGCATCGTCCCGAAGGATGATCTCCGGTGTACTGCCTATATCGGACAGCTCTCCGTTGCAGATTTTCATGCGGATTCCGAACGGTTTTCTGCGGTAGCCATATGCCACTGCCACCTTGCCTGAGGCCAGCTTATATGCATGGAACGGGCTTGAACCCCACAGGTCTTCGATCTCATAGACCTCTCCCCAGGTCTTTCCGCCGTCCTTTGAGTCCACCATGTGCAGGTTCAGATAGGTATCGTCAAACTCAACGCCCGGTTTTGCGAAATCCGTCTGCGTCCGGATCAGCATTTTCAGTATACCGCTATCTGTAAGGAACAGATTTGGCTCAAGATAATTCTTAACGCAATCCGGGTCAAATGCGCAGTCCGCGTAGAAATACCAGCTTTCGCCGCGGTCATCAGAACGTACCACCGCCGATGTCGAAAGCTCGCCGACGCGTTTGGCGCCATATACCGGCATAAGGAGGTACCCTTCCGGCATCTCTATAATATTGCCGCGCACAGCCGGCCGCCACTCCGTTCCGGCAATCACAAGGCTTCGTACCCTTCTCCAGGTTCTGCCGTTATCGTCGGAAATGCTGTAACCCGCTCCACCGCTCATGCAGTCGTATTTCCCATGCAGAGATCTGCCGAACGCGCGAAAGCGTTCGCCCCAGCGCTTTTCCCCTTCGCCGATCGGAACAAGGTCCCAGCGGAAATACGTCACGATGATCCTGCCGTCCCGCAGGACATTGATGCAGGGATCCTGAAAGCTCGTCTCCTCCTCCGAAATGATCGTGTGCAGCGCCGGATCAAAACTGTACCCGCCGTCCTCCGAAAGAATAAAAACGTCCTTCGCCGTCGGATCAACATGTGTGACAGCGCCGTATTCCTTCTGTCGCTCTTTCGCATGGCGGAACGCGCAGATCACCCGGCCGTCCGGAAGATAGGCGAGATTCGGAAACGCCACATATTCCCCGTCGCGATAGATCGTTTTCTGTCCAAGAATCTTTCCCATATTTTATCTCCCGCCCTGTTGGGCATAAAAACGGCGCATTCCTTCAAAGGATGCGCCCATTCTGCCTTACTGTCCCGCGATCTCGTCAAGTTTCGCGTGGATCTCGTCCGCGCCGGCCGTCAGTTCAAACAGCACGCTTTTACGGTAAAGATAATTGTCTGTCAGCGTGATGGAATAAGACTGATTTCCTGCCTTGATAACGATCTTGTCGAAATTCACCGCATCGGTGCTCGAACTTTGCTTGCCGCTCTGGAGATTGGCAAGGAGCGCGACCACTTCCTGGATGACCGCGTTGTCCGTCACCTCGTATGTACTCTTTTCACCGCGCGTACGCTCATAGCGCAACGTGGCGCCTTCTTCATTCGCCGCTTTCTGCATAGCTTCGACCGTACTGGAGATGACTTTCTGTGCATTGACCTCCGCATCGGTCAGGTTTTCCGCCGGCTCCGCCGCTCCGCCGCCGCTTTTGCCCCCTCCGCAGCCGGCCAGGGTAAGCATCATACCACACAGTAACAAACATATGATTTTCTTCATGCCAATCATCCTCCCTTTGCGGTTTGACTGTATTATACCCCACTTCATTTCGACGTACAAGATGCGCTCACCTCTTTCCGCGCCCTCAGTAAACGCGGATGATCTTCGCCGTATCGTCCTTATAAACGACGTCGCCGAGCGACTCCAGCACCGCATCGTTCACTTCGTATTTTTCCCGTTCGAGCGTTCCGATATAAACATAGGCGATCCTGTATTTTTTCAGGATCTGCTCCACATACGAAGCATCGCCCGACGTATATGCCGCCTCCACGTCCGCGGACCGGACGTTGAGCTGTTCGGTGCCGCCGCGCCAGAGCCATTCGTGGACGTACCAGCCGAGCGGCGTCGCAAGGCCGGTCGCGGAGGTGATGCGTTCATACCCGCTGTAGCTGTCGCCGGGCGCCTCCAGGATATTCGCGTTGCCGCGCACGTTTTCGTTCAGCCAGCACACCGCGCCGAAATCGTCCGCGAAATACCGGGAAATGAAGACCGACGCGTCCGAGCTTATCCGCTCTTCCTTCTTTGTTACGTCTCCGAACCACGCATGGATCGAATGGATCGTGTAGCCGCCCGTCCAGAGGACGAGCACGATCGCGATGACCGCGAGAGCCCCTCCGATCCCGAAAGGACGGAGAGCGGGCGCTGCCGGCTGTATCTGCGGAACGGCGGTCTTTGCGGATCCCTTCGCGGCGGTGCCGCGCTTTTTTTGCGGGGCTTTCACCGGCTCCGGCTCCGCGGTGCCGATCCTGTCCGCGAGCGCCCGGATCAGGATATATCCCATCGAGATCCCGAACAGGATAAAGGCCTGGTAGGTCAGCTTGAACATCGTGTTCGCGCGGTAATGTCCGCCGGTATAAATGTCTTTTACATAAATGATCTCAGGAAGAAGCACGAG